>CALQJP020000020.1 GCA_943330925.2 Chryseobacterium gleum | reverse complement strand
TACGACGCGGAAAAGAACCAGGACGCAACATCTTCAAGAAAGGACGCGGCGAACATTTGGTTTATAAGCCAAACCGCACAAAAGGAGAATAATCCTATCCGCCGATTTCGCTCAGTTTAGGCACGCCCTGCATGCGCAAAAATTGAATATGCGCTCGCAACGCCTCACCAAACGTGGATTTTTCGTAGTACGGAACTCCGTATTCGGCAGCCGTTTTTTTCACTATTTCCGATATCGCAGGATAGTGCACGTGACAAATTTTGGTAAACAGATGGTGCTCAATCTGAAAATTCAGTCCCCCCACATACCAGGATAGCCATTTGTTTTTCGTCGAGAAATTCATTGTGGTTCGCAGTTGATGCTCGGCCCATGAGTATGGTATAAATCCCTTTGCGTCAGGCTGAGGGAAATACGCATCCGGCACAACGTGCGCCAGCTGAAACACCACCGAAAGAATCCATCCGCTTACCGCGTTCATTATTAAAAACCCAATGACTGCCTGCCACACAGGCATACCAAAATAAATCGGCAGACCTATAAAAACAGCAAAGTAGAGTGTTTTCACTATCGTTGTTTTGAGCAGCCAAACTGCATTCTGTGCTTTCGTTTGCTTGTTAAGTCCTGCTTTCTTGTAGTGAAAAAACTGCACAAGGTCCTTCAACAAACTCCAATAAAGAGTGAGAATCATGTACAGAAAAAACGCGTAAATCCATTGATAACGGTGAACCTTGCTTGTGGTTCCGTGGGGTGACAGTTTCAAAGCCAACTTCGTGTCGATGTCCTCATCAAGCCCCGCAATATTGGTGTATGTATGGTGCAACACGTTGTGCTGCATCTTCCAGTTCATAACCATGCCCCCAACTAGGTTTAGGCTATAACCAATCCATCGGTTCACGGTGTCGTTTGCTGAATACGCTCCATGATTAGCGTCGTGCATTACGCTCATGCCAATACCCGCGAGGAAAACACCGGTCAGCGCATACAAGGCAAGGCTCGGTAAGGCCGCTGGTATGAACAACAATTGAAGGGTAATGCAAGCCAAATACCCTCCCAACAAAGCAATCGTTTTCACCACCATACTCGCATTGGCGAATTTGCTTTGGCCGGTCGACTCAAAATATTCATCCACTCGCGACCGCAGATCCTTAAAGAACGCCTGCTGCTCGGGGGTTCCGAAGACAATTCCGGGTTTAGATTTGATGTGATTCAACGCAAAATAAATATGACTGCAAGGTACTAAGTGTAAAGCTTACACGCTTAGTTTAGTGTTTTTTTAATATACCTTGTCTGTGCGTTTCCTTCTTTTCCTTGTTGTGTGTTTCACATTGCTGGCGTGCTCCAACAGAACGTCATCTCCAACACCTGGACATTACACCTTGTTTTTCAACACAGAGAATGGGGTTATTCCTGCGCGATTGGACATTAATGACACAACCGGTTGGCACATCATCAACTCCGAGGAGGCCATTCGTTTAGAATCTGTCATAATCCGAAACGACTCTTTTTTCGTGCAACTACCCTTGTTCGACTCATCCATTAAAGGTTGCTGGCGCAACGACAGTTTGTTCGGTGAGTGGACAGACCACTCTCGCGTTGCTTACAGCATTCCTTTTGTAGGAACCAAAAAATCAGCTATTGGGTGCGACAATCCAATTGAAGACCTTTCCTATGAAGTTGTTTTCTCACCCGGCGACTCAACTGAAATGAGCAAAGGCATTGCAGTATTGCAAAAAAGATCCAATATCATTACGGGCACCATACTTACCGAAACGGGCGATTACCGCTACCTGGTGGGCGAAATAAACAACGACTCCATTTGGTTGTCGGCGTTCGATGGTACACACTTGTTTTACCTCGGTGGCAGAATGCAGGGCGATAGCATAACCAACGGTGTATTTCTAAGCGGTAAACACTGGAAGGAAAAATGGCAGGCTGTTAAAAGCATGGGCAACACCCTTCGCAACCCTTACAGCATCACAACGCTGCTTGTAAACAGCAATCCACAATTCACTGTTTTGAATAGTGGGTTAGGTTCTGTTCAATTCGATTCTTCCACGTGGAAAAACCACGTCAGTATTATTCAAATTATGGGTTCGTGGTGTCCCAACTGCACCGATGAAAGCCGCTTTTTGAAAGAGCTTTATGATGAACACAATGAAAAGGGCCTTCAGGTTATTCCGGTTGCGTTTGAACGCGGCGACGACATCCAGGTTGCTTGCAATCGCGTGAGCAATCAGTTCAAACAACTTGGCTTACCGTATCCGTTTTATTACGGAGGCAAGTCGAGCAAAGAAGAAGCGCAAAAAAAACTCGGTTTTCTGGCCGAGGTTCACTCATTCCCAACTACCATTTTCATTGATAAGAAAGGCACTATACGCCGCGTGTATACAGGCTTTTATGGGCCGGGAACACACCACGAATACGCGAAACATTCCGCGGAAATAAAAACCCTGGTCGCCGATTTACTTCGGGAATAATTACAGATTCAGGAAGACAGCAAACCCACCGGAAACAGTCATCAACTGACGGTCGTTCAGTTGGGCATTGGGCGTGTCACTCGACTCATCGCGGATGTACGCTCCGTATCCCAGAAAAAGATCAAAACTGACCGGCTTCAATTCAAAATGATAACCCGGACCAAAACCGACGTTTACGCCGTTGGATATCACTTTATAGGCCTCATAATACGAAGAGGTATAACTGTAATAATCATATTGTTCGAATGTCTGATACTGGTATTCCACACCTGCGTGAAGAAACAATTCACCCACGCTGTATTTCTTGAGTCGAGCATAACCCGTGATTCCGGTGTTATAGAATTTCTCATTGTTTGAGGCAACCGGAATAAACGAGACCTGCACACCAAATGTTTTTGGCCAGTAGCGGTAGGCTAATCCCTTTCCATTGGCTGAGCTCAGCACAGCGCCAATTCCGTGCTTTGAATAGTTCTTTCTTTCCGGCTCAGTTGCGGCCTCGTCTTGCGTTGCCTTTTGAGCTTGTGCGTTTAGCGAAAACAAAAGCATCCAAACTAAGGATGTAAAAAGAAGTGTTTTTTTCATCTGTATTAGTTTTTAAAATCACTTACCACGTCTACTTTCAAGCGCTCATCACGATTTGCAACGTTCCAGGCGGTATGAAAAACGAGTCGTGTTATGGTTTCCATTTTATTGTACAAAATTTTGTGCGCGTCATCACCAGGCTTATGGTAATCTTCATGCACACCACTAAAATAGAAAATCACCGGAATATTGTGTTTCGCAAAATTATAGTGGTCGCTTCGATAGTAAAAACGATTAGGATCATCAGGACTATTATAGGTATAATCCAACACCAGATTAGTATACGCTTTGTTGCATTGCTCCGAGATTTTATGGAGATCTGTGCTGAGCTTGTCTGAACCTATCAAATAGACATAGTTTGAGTCTTTATGTTCGGGGTCGATGCGACCAATCATATCAATGTTCAAATCGCAAACGGTTGTGCTCAGAGGATATACCGGATGATCAGAATACCACTCACTTCCCAATAAGCCCTTTTCTTCGCCACTCACATGCAATACCAATACGCTTCTTTTTGCCCCCTTTCCCTCCTTCCTTGCCTGGTTAAATGCTTCGCCTATTTCCATCGCAGCCGATGTTCCACTGGCATCATCATCTGCTCCATTGTGTATTTGTCCGTTGATAATGCCCACGTGATCGTAATGGGCTGAAACCACAACTACCTCCTTCTTCAATACGGGATCACTACCCTCAATGAAGGCAAGCACATTCTCCGCCTCTATGCGCTCAATTTTCTGTTCCACATGAAAAAGCACGGGTCCCTTAATTGACGCTGGTTTCGTCATCTTACCCCTATTCAATTTTTCCTGCGTCGCTTCGATGGTAACACCCGATTCCTTCAACAATGCATTGGCAAAAACAGGCGATACATAAATAATTGGTATCTCATTCGGCTCAGCTGTTTTCTGGTCGCGCTCCAATACCATGCGTGGCTGTTCAAGCCAATACCGAACGCGTCGCATGTACATTTCATAGTTCGTATTCACTATAAGCAAAGCCGATGCACCTGCCTTTCTTGCTGCCTCCGCTTTCAAAAAAACATCGTCATTCCAATCAGAAGTTTCATTGCTTCCCGATATTTTGCTCTTTCCCTTCTTATTTATAGGTTCACCCTGCAAGCACATTATCCAGGTATTCTTCTCCAGGTTTTTGATTTTCTTGTAATCGTTATGGCGCTTATCCTGTATTCCATAACCGGCAAACACGACTTGTTGCGTTTGAAGCTCCATAGCATCCATCCCAAAAAAATAGAAGTGATCTAAAAACGCAAACGTTTCACCCTTCGCCTGAGCGTAAGAACCTAAGTTTGTTTCTCGTTTCAGTGGGTACGTTTGATACCAACTGCCGTTGTTGACGGGCTTCATCCCGAGCGACTCATAATAGGTAGAGATATAGGCCGCAGCCTTGTCTTGCCCGGGTGTACCCGTTTCTCTTCCTTCAAACTCATCGGAAGCCAAGGTATACACGTGTTTTTTCAGTTGCGCTGCCTGAATCGTATTTGCCATACGCACCGCTACACTATCGTTGACTTGCGCCAACAAATGATCCACGTGAAATATCACCGCGACCAATAACACTGTTCTTATACGCATGCTATCTTTTTTACTCGGTTGTCATGACGACCACCTTCAAAAAGTGTGGTCAAAAAAACCTCTACTATTTCAATGCCTTGGGCCTCACTTACAAACCTCGCCGGAACACACACAATATTTGCATCGTTGTGCTGACGCGACAACGCTGCAATTTCAGGTAACCAGCAAATTGCCGCTCGAATGCCCTGGTGTTTATTTGCCGCCATGGCCACACCATTGGCCGAACCGCATATCAAGATGCCCAAACCTCCTTGCTTTTCCACTGCGTCTGCAACCGGATGCGCATAATCAGGATAATCCACACTATCCGCTGTATTCGGACCATAATCCTTTATCTCGTACCTTTCGTTTAGATATTCCTTCAGTACTTGCTTCAAAGCAAAACCGGCATGATCGGAACCAATATGAATTGTTTGCATTGCTCTTTATGAATGATTTAGATTGAATATTACTGATAATCAGAAGCATCAAAAATAAAACGACACTTATCATCTAAAGACATGATTTTTTGTGAAATACTATTGAAGAACTGCTTGAAACTTTATTTGGTTTTTGAGACGACCTCTGCGCATACACCATTGCAACAGAAAACAACTCCTAAGTTTTGTCATAATTCCATTACACCATTCACAACTGTATGCACAATTCACCGGTTTCATCAACAGCCTTTTTTCAAACAATCCAGGTTATCCATACCATGTGTATAACAGGACTATTCAGTTGACTATCATAAAAATCATGGCCTAGAAACTTGTTAATTAGAAGGGTTGTCCATTGTATAAACTACGTATGCAAGGGAAAGGGGAAGAACTTATACATCACACCAACAGACCATTAAACTATAACTAACTATTTAAATATATAATATCATTTATTGAACTGAAAAGAAAAAGAAATGGATGATGTCAAATCTGATTTGAAGGAATAGCTTTGTCGAACGATGAAAGGAGGTTTAATCATATCGATGTTGTGTTGGATTGCGGTGCATGCCCTCAAGGCACAGCCCCAGTTCACCCAGTACCGTTATGAAAACGGGATGTTGAGCAGTGAAGGAATGCTCAGGGATGGTAAACCCGATGGATATTGGAAAACGTATTACCCTTCCGGCCAGATGAAAACGGAAGGCAATCGAAAGAACTTTCAACTCGACTCCACGTGGAATTTCTACAGTGAGAAGGGAGTAATTCAAAAATCAATTTCGTATCGGGATGATGTGCGCAACGGTTGGGAACGAATTTTTGATCAGGAAGGGCGATGCGTTGAGGAATATACCTACAAAAACAACATTCGGAGCGGAGTAGCCAATTGGTATTATGCAAGTGGAGAGCTTAAAAAGACAGGTGTCTTTGAAAATAATAAGGAAGAGGGAAAGGCAACGGAATACGATCGTGACGGAAGGGTAATCACAGTGATGACCTATAAAAACGGATTTATCTACACTGAGGAGAAAATCAATCGTTACGATAGTCAAGGCAAGCGAACAGGGGTGTGGAGAGACCTCTATGAAGACGGTAAAATGCGCCAGGAGGGCAATTGGTTGGCCGGAATGAAAAATGGTGTTTTTAAGTTTTTCAATAAAAAAGGAGAGTTGGAAAAATTGGAGCGTTACGAAAACGACGTGTTGATAGTGGATGATGCTTCCACAGCAATATTGGATATTCGAAAGGAATACCATCCGAATGGATCTTTAAAGGAAATGGGCACCTACCGGGAGGGAAAGAAACAAGGAAACTTTAGGGTGTATGACGAAGGCGGAAATGAAACAGGCGGATTGCTTTATGATAATAATCTGTTAGTGGGTGAAGGCATGATCGACAGTTTGGGCCGTCGTATCGGCGAGTGGAAGTTATTCTATCCCGATGGAAAAGTACGAGCACAGGGTAAGTATGTATATGGTTTAAGAGAGGGCAACTGGACATACTTTTTTACCAACGGAAAAACAGAGCAATCCGGTGTTTATAAGATGGACTGGCCCACGGGAGCTTGGAAGTGGTATTATTTCAATGGCCAGTTGCACCGAGAAGAAATGTATCGAAATGGCAAAGAGGATGGAACTTCTATCGAGTATGATACGGTGGGTGTCGTAATAAACGAGGGTGAATTTTCAGCGGGTGCCAGAAATGGAAAATGGAAATTGACGGTCAATGACCATATAGAAGAAGGTCAGTACCTGGATGGTGAACGCGATGGTCTGTGGGTATGGTATTATGGCGAAGGAAAGAAAATGTTTGAAGGTGAATTTCAATCGGGAATCCCCATTAATCGTCATAAGTACTGGTATGTCAATGGTCAGGTTGAAATGACCGGAAAATACGAAGGAGGAGAGATGGATGGTCGCTGGGATTATTATGATACCAATGGTTTTCCGGCTATGCAATTGGATTATGTGGAAGGGAAAGTTGTACGCATCAATGGACAAAAAATAAGATTACCGGAAACAGAGGAGGAATGAACGATTACTTAACTGAAATACTCAATCATCCGGTCGATAAACTCGCATTATTGGAATGGCCTTCTATGGTAATTCTGGATGCGAATCAAGAATTTTGTGATTACTTCAACTATTCGAAAAGTGAAGTAGTGGCTCGGGTTTTTCATGGTTTACTTTGGAAGGATGTGCCACGTGAAAAAATCGCAAGAGTCGAGAATGAAGTAAACGAGTTCGGCTTTTCTTCATTGTTGGAAGAAGCTCAGCAAAAGTGGATCTACATAACTCGTGTTCAGTATGGAAATAAGACGCTTGGCTTGCTCCGTGTGTTCGATGTACCAACCAACAAAAAGACAATTGAGAGTGAATTAGAGGAGAGTGAGCAGCGATTTAAAACACTCGCTGATGTAGCCTCAGAAGGAGTTTGTTTCATTCAGGAAGGAATGATCGTAGATGCCAATGAACAGTTGGCGAGAATTTTCAGTATTGAAAACAGTGAGTTGGTGTGTAAAAGAAAACTCAATGAACTTCTTTCAACAAGCGATATACAACGCATTATGGCAAGCGCTGAAATATCAACGATTAATCGAAATGAGGTTCGATCGACTGATACTTCAGGTAGAATGATTTTTTTGGAGATAACGGGAAGTTATCTCCAGTTCAGGGGAAGGCGCACATTGGCGTTGGTTTTCAACGATATCAGCAACAGAAAACGCACGGAACAAGCGCTGCATCAAAGTTTGGTAAGCTTCCAGCGGTTGCTTGAAGACTCACCCAACGGGGTCGTAATCCTCACCGATGGTAAAATCCAATATTTGAATCAGGCAGCATGTAAGCTCTTTGGGGTAAGTGACGAAGACGAAGTGTTTGGTGACGCATTCGAGAATTATGTAGAAAAAGACTACCGTGAAGAGGTGCTTAGTGATTTGCAAATTATCAGAGAGGGAGGTGATGCAGTTAGCAAAGAGGTTCAAATGGTTAATTCCGGGCAGGAGATTATTGATGTTGAGATTAAATCAACACTAACGGTCTACGAGAATCGCCCCTCTATTCAAGTTACAATCGACAACATTACCGACCGAAACAAGCTGTTACAGGAGCAAATTCGCGTTCGTTTTGTCGAAGAAATAAATGCCGCCCTCAAGGCGGAAATTGATGAGCACAGGGCTACACAGTTGAAGCTAGAGCAACAGCAGCGGCAAACACTTGAGCAAACGGCCAAGATCGAATCTATATTCAACAGTACTGAAAACCTGATGATGTGGACGCTCAATCATGATTTTGAGATTACGGAACTGAATGCCAATTTCATCAAAAACATGGCGTCTTCTTTTGGTGAAGAGGTTAAACTGTCTGAGAATATCATGGCAATTCTGCAACGCCATGTCGACCACAATTTTTATCAAGGACAGCTTCAGGCCTTTAACAATGGTTTTAAGGGACGGCCACAGCAATTTGAATTACCACTGAAGAATGAGAAGAACGAAACGGTATGGTGGCAATGTTTTTTGAATCCGGTTTATTTACACGGAAAGTTGGAGGAGTTGTCATGTCTTGTTTATGACAACACAGAGCGCAAGGAGATAGACAGAAAAATACGCGATTCACTGAAGGAGAAAGAGGTGTTGTTGCAAGAGGTACATCACCGTGTGAAAAACAATTTGCAAGTCATTTCCAGTATTTTGAATCTTCAGTCTTCGTATGTGAACGACCCGAAAACGCTCGAGATTTTGCGTGAAAGCCAGCAGCGAATCAAAAGCATGTCGTTCATACATGAAACGATCTATCGCACGGCCGATTTCAGTCGTTTGGAGTTCATGGACTACATTAAGACGATAGCGTCAAACCTTATACAGAGCTATCGCACCCCTGCTACCCGTGTTGATTTTGTTCCCGACATGCATTCGGTTGGCTTGAATCTGGACCAAGCTATACCCTGCGGCCTCATCATCAATGAGCTAGTCAGCAATGCTTTGAAGTATGCTTTTAAAGGGCGTAAAAAGGGAACGCTGACCATAATACTGCGGGAGGAAAAGGATGAGGTAATTCTAGCCGTGAAGGATGATGGTGTGGGTTTACCCAAAGACTTCGCGTTCGAGAAAAACAACTCACTGGGCATTCAATTGGTTTATGCTTTATTGGAGCAAATTGATGCGACCGTGAAGGTCGATCAGTCAAACGGAACGGAATTTTTAATTCGTTTCCGCCGCAAGTAGTAAAATATAAACTTATATTGGCTCTAAATCTCTAAAATTACCCGGTATGGCCGTTAATATTCTTGTGGTGGAAGATGAAAGCATTGTTCGAAAAGACATTGAACGCAGCTTGGAAAAATTGGGTTATCATGTAATTGCTCAGGCCGACAATGGTGAGCGAGCAATTGAGCTGGCGAGAGCCACCAAGCCCGATATAGCGCTCATGGACATACAGATAAAGGGCAACATGACCGGTATTGATACCGCGGAAGCTATAAAGCAGGAGATGGATATTCCCGTAATTTATTTAACCGCTTTTGCCGATGAACCTACATTGAATAAGGCAAAAATTACAGAGCCGCACGGCTACATATTGAAGCCCTTCAAGGAAATAGATCTGCACACCACAATCGAAATGGCCATCCACAAACATGGCAAGGAGAAAGAGGTGCGTGTAGAAAACGAGTTGCTTCGTTCGCTTACCAGTTTTAAATCAAACGCAAACTATCTATTCATCAAGCATCAGTCGAAGCTTGTGAAGGTCAACACTGCTGATATTTACTATGTGGAGGCGCTGAAAGATTACATGCAGATTGTTACGGCGGAAATGAAGTTTATCATTCATGCTACCATGAAGGATATTGAACGAAAGCTTCCTAAAACAGTGTTTCAACGCTTGCACAGATCCTACATCGTGAACATGGACAAGATTGCTTCAATATCGGGTGGCGACGTGATATTGGCCGACATCAACAAGGAAATTCCCGTTGGAGGAAATTACCGCGATGAGTTTGGAGAACGCATCAACATCCTTTGATCAGCGCATTAACAGCACACTTCCTTTTTTACTGAATAAATCCTGGCGTCCGCGCACAATCATGTCTACAGACCAGTTGTAGGCACCATCTTGCACGGGCTCTCCCTTGAAGTAGCCGTCCCACCCCTCCCCCGGAGTTGTGGAGGTAAACACTTCATTTCCCCAACGATTGAAGACCCGGAACACGTAGTAGGTAACGTTTGATCCGCTTAGCACGGGTAAAAACAATTCGTTGTGATTGTTAAGATCGGGGGTGAATGCGCTCGGAATGTAAAACTGAATGCCATTATAAACCTCAACGGGCTCGCTGTGATAGGCGTTGCAACCGAAACTATTGGTAACTACTTGTGTAATTTCAAACGAACCGCTGCCGGCATATTGATGGCTTTCCATTTCATCGCCGCTTCCATCACCCCAGTTGTAGGCCGTTTGCACCACATCGGCGCTCGAGGTCGAGGACACCAGTACAGTCGGCGACTCGTTCATCTGGTCAATACTCCAGGTAAATCCGGCGGTTGGTGTGGGATAAACCACAACAGGTTGTTCGAGTGCAAAGCTTCCAACACAGCCGTGGTTGGTGGTTGCCACTACTTCGAGCACATAGGCGCCAATATCACTAAGTTCAAACTGAGCGGGATTTGTTTGAGAAACAACTTCCCCATCAATCGCCCAGGTGAAACTGGAAATGCTTGATTGATCATCTGTGGTTGCGCTGGCGCTAATGCCCACAAGCTGATTTTCACAGTACTCATAGGTTCCTTCTGGCAGCGCTATAACGGGAATTGCAAATACTTCAACGCTATCGGTAATACTGCTTGTGCACCCGAAGTTACTTTCAGCGGTGAATGTGTAGTTGTAGATACCATTGTCTTGAAATTGATAGCCGGCCTGTGCTCCCTGCATTACAAAGGTGGCTGCTTCAATTGTCCAGTAGGTGCTCACCACTCCACCTTCTGGAATGCTGCTAACACTTTCGAAAACAGTCGGAATTCCAAAACAGTGATTGTTGGCATTCGCTTCAATCACGGGTGCATATCGCACGATTATGTTGCGTGTTGAAGTATGGGTACAACCGTGAATAGTGCTCACTTGTAATGATAGCGCAGTATTTCCGGGGTTAGCAAAAACGATGGCCGTATCACCCGCTGAGTTGAGCTGAATCCCTTCGAAGCTCCACACCCAAGTGTTGATGCTGTCGTTGCCAAATGTGCTTAAGTCGGTAAGAAGGGTTGTGTCTTTTTCACAGGCGACGCTGCTCGAAAATTGAGCATTGGGAGTGTCATAAACCATGAATATCGTATCGATGGTGGAGGCACATCCTGCCATGCTTTGAAGATTGAACCCAACAGTGTGTTGTCCGCCGATGTCATAAACAAGGTCATTTATTTCATGACCCTCCCCTTCAAGGTCTCCGTCCACAACCCAGGTTATACTTGATAGTTCTGAACCAGCAACAACTGCTTCTACAACAATCGAAACCTCTTCACTTGTGCATGCGCTTGGTGCTTGAATAACCCCCGTTGGTTTTGCGTGCACTCTGTATTCTGTTGAAGCGCTGTTGTGACAGCCAAACGTGTCATACACATGACGCACAACAGCAGTGGGCGATCCGGTATAAACAGGAGTGAACATATCTGAGACAACGCCATCAAAGGTGTAATAGGAAAAAGAATCGTTGACGAACGTTGCGGGGTTGTCGCCCTCGCAAAAGTCACGCCCAACAAGGGGTTCAACCGAAGGAGGTGTAATGACATATATGCTGTCAACCGCTGTATTGCTGCATCCGTTCGCGCCGGTGAAGTGATACACGAAAGTCGCATTTTCTCCGGAAAACAGGTTCGTGTTAAGTGTGTTCGTGTTGATGTTCCCCAATGTGTACTGTCCGCCTTCGGGCACACCTCCCATCAGGGGAATCAAGCCCGTGTTGGCGCAAACAGAATCCACAAGGGCCAGCTGCACTTGCGGCAATGGTAATACGTCCACGAAGATTGTTTGCGTGTGAACACAGTCGGAATAGCTCGATGTCAATGCAAAGCTGAATGAACTGTCGGCTCGGACTAAAAGCGTGTTTGCGCCGGCTCCTGCATGAACCCACGGGTGATCCCACACGAATGAATCAGCGTGTTGAATCACAATCTCAGCTTCACTGGTGGCGCATATGTTTTCAGGAATGATCGCGGTTGAAGCGTAGTTTTCAACCACAATGGTATCGGTGCAAGGGATGTAGACATCGCACCCGTTCGGGTCTGTCATGATGATAGAAGGACAATACGACCCGGGCATCATATAGGCATGCGCGCTCGCGGTGCCACCAAAGGGGTCGCCATTCCCGTCATTGAAATCCCAGAAGTAGTCAAAGTATTGATCGTTTGGGTTGAAGGCTTGAAAGGTCACACCGAACGGTGCGCAATTGGCGGTGTCGAGCACTTGTGTGAAAGGCCCTACACTTGAAGAATAGTTCAGAATATCTTCGATAACCAGAGTGTCTGCACAGCCATTGGCCGCCCCTACAACGAGTTGAACATCATACACGCCGATAGGATAGGTGTGTAGAATGGTATCGCCTACACCGGTTTGATTATCGCCAAAATCCCACCAGGTGTAAGCCCCACCTTCAACAGAAGTGTTTTCGAGTGTAACAGCGAATAGGCAGGTATTGAGTTGAGTCGTAAAGTTTGCCTCAGCAACGGGGCTATACACCGCAATGTCTGAGGTAGTGCATACGCTGGTTGCACAACCAACGGAGTTGATAGCAGTTAAGCAAACAGCGTAATTTCCGTTGGCTGTGTAGGCGTGATTTATAGAATCGGCCTCCACGGAATGATTTCCATCGCCGAAGCTCCACTCGTAGGTTGTTCCTGTTGGGGCAAGGCTGTTGTTTAGAAACAGGACGTTTTCATTGCGGCACACAGGCGGAGCTTGCCAGTTGAAAGCGGGTTGTGCGGGCAACACAGCGTCAAAGGTGAAATTGCGTGAGGATGCACATCCATTCGTATCAGCAACCAAAAGCGAGCAGCTAATACCCGCGTTGTAATTAAATGGAGCATCAAAACGATGTTCAATAATTTGGGAGTTGGCAACAGCTCCGTCGCTAAAAGACCACGACCACGAAGCGGCATTGGCGTCGAGGGCCTCTGCGCGAACCACCACCCCACCGCTGTCGCATGCGTTCACAACCTGAGCGGTGAACGAGGAAAAGTCACCGCTCGGCCACACTACAATCGCGTCGGTGTATGTTGTTTCTGCGGCGCAACCAAAGGCATCAATCACAGAAACATGTACATCGTATGTGCCCGCGGTTTCAACAAGCAGGTTGGGCCAATCAAACGAGGTTGGATCGTTAGAGGTGCTTTCATCAATTTGTCCGTTGTGTTCATATGCAATACTCCACGCATCGGCAAATGGATTGTCGTTGCGCTGCACAGTAATTCTATCACCGTTTTCAATGGTGATTTCCCAGACATCGTTCGATGCTTCTGTATCAATCGCAACCGATAGCGGAGCGCATCCAATGGAAGGCGCAAGAAGTATATCAGCAGAGGGTGCTGCTACTGCTACCTGCAAAACCTTGGTGTCGTAGCAAAGAGACCCATCCTTGAATGCACTGAGCACAACGGAATATTGCCCGGGCTCAGCATAGCTATGGGTTGGGTTGCTCTCATTGATAACAAAAGGGCTTCCATCACCAAAGTCCCATACCAGCGAGTCTCCACCAATGGATAAATCCTGAAAATGTGCAGTAAAGTTTTCACAAACAACATCAAACTCAAACAGAGCCAATGGTGGCACTACATGGATGTAGTCTTCAATGGTGTAGAAGGTGTTGCAGGCACCGTTAAATACAGTCAGTGTAACATCGAAATAACCCGTGTCTTCGTAGAGGTGCGTTACACAACTGTCAACTGCAAGCATGAGCTCTGGCGAAGTGCCGTCGTGAAAGTCCCACGTATAGGTATTATCTGCATTGAACTCCGTACAAAACACAAATGTTTCTCCGGCACAGCTCTCGTTGACTGACACGGAAAAACCGGGTATTGTAGACTCTAATACAGTGAGAGGTGTGTCGGTTGTGTCAATAGAAACACATCCGCTGGCCAAAGTCGCAGTTAGGGTGGCGTAAAATTCACCCGCTTCCTCGAATGTGTAGGTTGGGTTGGGGCCAATTGCGTCTTCTTCGCCGTCGCCGTTGAAGTCCCACGAATAATCAATAATGGTTTCACCCGCCTCTGTGGTAATGTTCGATACCACTGCATTTTCCCCAACACAGTAGTACTCTTCGTAATCGAATGAAATTTCGGGAGAGTCGATAATCACGAAATTGTTCTTGTTTCGAGATCTTTCACACCCGAATTGGTTGATGCGACGCAGCTTAACGTCGTGCGCGCCATATTCAGTAAACGTGTAACTTAGATTGTGTGTATTGGCAACCAATCCGCCGTTTACAGTCCAGATGTATGTAAAGGCCGGGTTGAAGGCTTCGTTGTTTGTGAATACCGACGTTAGGGGCGGCGCACATGAAACGAGGTTTGAACCGGTAAAGTCAATGGTTGGATTGCCCTCAACAAACAACGTATCCTGAACAGACACAGAGCAGGCATTTCCGAAGTGGGCCGTCATGGTGATTACATAGGTCCCGGCAGTGCTATATGTGAAGCTTGGGTTGGTTTGTGTTGCGTCCACTGTTCCATTGCCATTCAAATCCCATTCGGTTGAGCTCGGCGGAGGCACGGATTGGTTGTTAAACGAAATTGTTTGTCCCGCGCAAATCGTATCATTATTCAACGTGAAAAGAGCTTCGGGATCATCTGAAACCGTAATTGTTTGGCACGATGTATCAACGCAACCGATCGTATTTTCTACAGCAAGACAGATTTCGTACGCCCCGGAAGTATTGAAGTTGATTTCCTGAATTGAGCTTCCTTCGGGCATCACCTGGTCGTTTACAATCCAAGTGTGGTGAGCAATATTGGGTGCGGAATTCGCTGTAAATTCTATAGCAGTTGGAAGGTAACAAGAGTTTTGTGAGCCAATGGTAAAAGAAGAAACAGGAAAATTGTTGGTGACCGTTACAAGCTGAGCAGCCGAAATAGAAGCAAAGCAGCCATTTTCGTCTTCAATGGCGAGCACAGGTGTGTAAACACCGATTTGCTCGTAGCAGTGATTCGGGTTTTCTTCAGATGAAGTTTCGCCATCGCCAAAATCCCAGCTTCTGGATACGATGGCGCCGGAACCGGGCGTGGATACATCCAAAAGTGTCGTGCAGAAGGGCAAACAACCCTGACCGTCTGTGGTCGATATAATTGCTTGAGGCCTGGCGAAAACAGTGATATAGTTTTCGAAAACATGCGTAATTCCGTTTGCACTAACAACGATGTCATACGTGCCCGGCTGATTGAAAATGGCAACGTATGGGTTAACCACGGATTGTAGTGTGTTGCCCGACGGGCCTGTAACAGTCCATTGAGGGTTGTTGATGAGTGAGCCATCAGCTGCGATGGCGTTGATGATTATACCGTGCGGAGCGCATCCTGTGGGCTCATCGCAAGTGAGCATTACTTCTTGAGCATGCGAGTTGATGCGGCCCGCTAACACAAGCAGTAGAATGAAGAAATATGTTGGAAAGTGACTCGTCATGGTTCGACACGGGGTGTCTTTACGGTCACTTTATACCGCATATTTTCCGTAAGGTTACGCATTGCGCCAAGCGGGAGTAACTTTGCTGCATAAACCCAATGCAATGAAAAATCGCTATTTGAGGAAGTTTGTACAGTATGTGCTGAACGGTCTTCTCATATCACTGCCTGTTTTTGGAACAGGCTATATTGTTTTTCAGCTGTTTAGTTTTCTGGACAGCATTGTTCCTCGCATTCTATATAACGAGGATGAAATGCTGACCAAGGGAGATCACTTCTCGGGTTGGGGTATTTTGATGTTGCTGCTGGTTTTATTCGTAATGGGGTGGTTTGGGGGCATGTTCATCAACGACCGTATCAAAGGATGGTTTCAGCGATTACTTGATAAAATTCCGGGTATAAACAACCTATACAAGGCCATCTCTGATGTGTTGGGTGCATTTGTAGGCAAGGAGAAAAAATTCAATCAACCCGTGTTGGTTCGTGTTAGCGATCAAATGGAGTTGGAAATGATTGGCTTCATTACCGATACGAATTTGTCAGAGCTGGGCCACAACATTGAAGGGAAGGTCGCGGTCTATTTTCCGATGAGCTATAGCTTTTCCGGGCACATGATGATAGTGCCCGTGAAGAACATTACCCGTATAGAGCGAAATTCAGTAGACATCTTGAAATACACAATGAGCGGCGGTATCGTAGAGCTCGATCCTGAGAATGAAGGGAAGGTACACCACTAATTTAGTACTGCTCCACTTCATCGTATTGGTGTGGGGCTTTACGGGGATATTGGGCCGTGAAATCTCGCTTGGCCCATTTCTGTTGGTATGGTGGCGGGTATTGATTGCGGTTGTCACAATTGCTATTCTGATTGCAGTTACAGGTACCAACGTTCGGTCTGAAAAACGAGATCTTATGCGATTTGCCGGTGTAGGTTTGCTTACGGCCGCTCACTGGGTGTGTTTTTTCGCCAGCATCAAATTCTCGAAAATTTCTGTGGCGCTGGTGGTGTTGAGTACCTCCGCCTTCTTTGTTTCAATAATTCATCCTGCACTGAAAAGAGAGGCGCCCAAACGGTATGAGATGCTCCTTGGAATTGTAGTCGTTGCAGGCATTTTCCTCATTTTCAAATTCGAATCAGAATACACGGTCGGCATCCTGTTGTCGTTGCTTGCAGCGTTTCTCGCAGCATTGTTTTCCACGCTCAACGCGCGTCTTGTGGCTACCTACCAACCCACTCAAATGGCGTTTTGGGAAATGCTTTTCGCCTGGTTGGGATTAACGGTTTATATCGCTTTGAGTGGCGAGGGAAGTCAATTACTGGAGCTTCCGGAGCCGCGCGACCTGCAGTTGCTTTCTGTGTTGGGTGTGCTCTGTACAGGCGTTGCTTTTATTGTCAGCATTCGTGTAATGAGGGTGCTGAGTCCCTTTACATGTGCCTTGGCCATTAACATGGAGCCTGTGTACACAATCGTAATCGCATTGTACCTATACGGAAGCGATGAATACATGAGCCCCGAGTTTTATTTGGGCGGATTGGTCATCGTGTCGACTCTCTTTTTGGATACGTGGCTCAAAAGACGCCAAATGAAAGCGGCTGAATCGAAGCGTGCTTAACGGCTTTTTTCTACACGTAAAGCTTGTTCGCTTGAATGTAATGCGCAACAGCATCCGGCGTTAACCCTTGAATTGACGAGCCTGTTTTTACCTGGTTTCTTATTTCAGTTGCCGACACCGGAAAGAGCTCTCCCTCCAAGAAATGAATGCGATCCGCTTGAGGCTGCAGTGCTATCGGAATTTGAGGAGTTGCACGCTCTCTTGGGTAAACAATAAGCCCGGTGAGCTTAAGCAGTTCCTCGTAGTCTTTCCAGCGATCGAAAACAAGAAGGTTGTCTTCTCCGATTATGAGATGAAACGAATACTCCGG
>CALQJP020000019.1 GCA_943330925.2 Chryseobacterium gleum | reverse complement strand
TGCAGCTCCGGAGATCGGAAATGCATTGGTCCTGAAAGAGATTCCACTGGGTACTACGATTCACAACATCGAAATGAGGCCTGGAAAGGGTGGAAGCATTGCTCGCAGTGCGGGTAGCTACGCTCAGCTGACCTCTCGCGACGGTAGGTACGCTGTAATCACAATGCCTTCCGGCGAGAATCGTTTGATCCTTGGCGAATGCATCGCAACCGTTGGAGTTGTATCCAATGCAGAGCATAACTTGCAGGTCAGCGGTAAGGCTGGTCGCTCACGCTGGCTCGGTCGTCGTCCACGTGTACGTGGTGTGGCTATGAACCCAGTCGATCACCCAATGGGTGGTGGTGAAGGTCGCCAGTCCGGAGGTCTTCCTCGCTCACGCAAGGGCCTACCTGCGAAAGGTTATAAAACACGTCATCCTAAGAACCCATCTAACCGTTTCATTTTGGAACGCAGAAAGAAATAAGATAAGAAATGGCAAGGTCGCTCAAAAAACCACCGTTCATTCACTACAAGCTCGTGAAGCGTGTAGATGAAGCACAAGCTACAGGCAAGAAGAATGTCATCAAGACATGGAGCCGCGCGAGTACAATTTCTCCCGACTTCGTAGGTATGACAATCGCTGTGCACAACGGCAAACAATTCATCCCTGTTTACGTCACTGAAAACATGGTTGGTCACAAACTCGGAGAGTTTTCACCCACCCGTAAGTTCAGCGGTCACTCAGGAAATAGAAAATAAGGCAAAACAACCCCGATAAAGAATCATCAACATGGGAGCTCGTAAAAGAGAAATGGCCGATCGTATGAAGGAAGAACGTAAAAACTCTGCGTTCGCAAAGTTGAATAACGAACCTTCATCACCACGTAAAATGCGTCTTGTAGCGGATATCATCCGCGGCAAAGAGGTATTCATGGCCTTGAATATTTTGAAATTCACACGCAAGCATGCTGCTGTGCCAATGGAGAAGTTGCTTCGCTCTGCGATCAACAACTGGCAGCAGAAGAACAACGATGCGGATGTTACCGAAGCCAACTTGATCGTGAAAGACATCACGGTTGACGGCGGTCGCACACTCAAGCGCATCAGTCCTGCTCCGCAAGGTCGTGCGCACCGCATACGCAAGCGTAGCAATCACATAACCATCATTTTGGATAAAAAATAATAGCGCATAACGCATGGGACAAAAATGTAACCCTATAGGAAACAGACTAGGCTTTATCAAAGGCTGGGACAGCAATTGGTATGGCGGTAACAACTACGGCGATAAGATCGTTGAGGATGATAAAATCCGCAAGTATCTTATGGCTCGTTTGAAGAAAGCTTCGGTATCGAAGATCGTTATCGAACGCACACTCAAACTCGTTACCGTAACTATCAACACGGCTCGCCCCGGTGTGATCATCGGTAAGGCAGGTTCAGAGGTGGATAAGCTCAAGGAAGAGTTGAAGAAGATTACCGGTAAGGATATCCAAATCAACATCTTTGAAATTAAGCGCCCTGAGTTGGATGCACGCCTTGTAGCGGATGGCATTTGCCGTCAGATCGAAGGCCGTATCTCTTACCGTCGTGCGATCAAGATGGCTATCCAAACCAGTATGCGCATGGGTGCAGAGGGTATCAAGGTAACTGTTGCCGGTCGTGTGAACGGAGCTGAGATCGCTCGTAGCGAAACCTACAAAGAAGGTCGTACTCCCTTGCACACACTCCGTGCTGACATCGACTACCATCACGCAGAAGCTCACACAGCTTACGGCCGTATCGGTTTGAAGGTGTGGATCTGTCGCGGTGAGGTATATGGCAAGCGTGATTTGTCGCCAAACTTCGGCCAGACTACAACAGCTCGTCGTCCGGGTTCGGTCGGTGGTCGTGAAGAGCGTCCAGGTGGTGATCGTCGCGGTGGTGGTGATCGTCGCGGAGGCGGAGATCGTCGCGGAGGCGGAGATCGCAGAGGCGGCGGACGTGGTAACGCATAATATCCACGACAGAAAATAGAATTAAGACATCAGGATAATAGAACGTCATGTTACAACCGAAAAGAACGAAATACAGGAAGCAGCAGAAGGGTAAGATTAAAGGAATCGCCCATCGCGGATCACAACTCGCGTTTGGAAGCTTCGCTATCAAAACCCTCGACGAAGGCTTCTTGACATCACGTCAGCTGGAAGCTGCGCGTGTAGCTCTCACTCGCTTCATGAAGCGTGAAGGTAAAGTGTGGATCCGTGTGTTTCCGGATAAGCCACTTACTCGTAAGCCAGCAGAAGTACGTATGGGTAAGGGTAAGGGTGCCCCTGAATTGTGGGTAGCTGTACTCAAGCCTGGCCGTATCATCTTCGAAGCAGAAGGTGTACCTTTGGCAACCGCTCAAGAAGCATTGCGTTTGGCAGCACAAAAGTTGCCATGCCGCACCAAGTTCATCGTTCGTCCTGATTACACAGAATAAGAAAAGCCATGAAAGCTACAGATTTTACCAAAATTGCCGACAGCGATCTTCACGAGAAGATTAAGGAAGAAAAAGCTGCCCTGGCGAAAATGAAATTCAATCACACAGTGGCCGGCACTGAAAACCCGATGCAGCTTCGCATGAAGCGCAAAGAGGTTGCCCGCATGTTTACTGTGTTGAACCAACGTAAAAACAACGGGAAATAATTACTCACCATGGAAAGAAACCTTCGTAAAGAAAGAATTGGTATCGTTACCTCGAACAAGATGGAAAAGTCGGTGGTGGTAATGGTTGAAACCAAAATAATGCACCCGAAATACGGGAAGTTCGTGAAATACTCGAAGAAGTTCATGGCGCATGATGAAAAGGGCGAGTGTGGAATAGGGGATACCGTGAAAATCATGGAGACCCGTCCAATGAGCAAGCTCAAGCGTTGGAGACTCGTTGAGGTTGTTGAGAAGGCGAAATAATGCATTGCCGGTAATAGCCCGGTCACCGTTGCGGTGGAATTCCGCAGCATGAACAAAAGGAAGTACAGGCTCACAAAGAGCCACTAAAAGAATAAGAAAATGATACAGAACGAATCACGACTGAAAGTAGCCGACAACAGCGGAGCCCGCGAGGTACTCGTTATCCGTGTGCTTGGTGGTACTCGTCGTCGTTATGCCTCCATCGGCGATCAGATCGTAGTTACCGTGAAGGATGCACTTCCAAGCGGAAACGTGAAGAAAGGTACCGTGTCGAAGGCAGTTATCGTGCGCACCAAGAAAGAGGTGCGTCGCGCAGACGGAAGCTATATCCGTTTCGACGACAACGCGGTAGTATTGCTCAATGCTGGCGGTGAATTGCGCGGTACGCGTATTTTCGGTCCGGTAGCTCGTGAGCTTCGCGAGAAAGATTATATGAAAATCATCTCACTCGCTCCGGAGGTAATCTAAGAATCAAAAAAGACGTGCAAACGTCCAAAATGAATAAACGATGTTCAAAAGAGTTAAAGTAAAAAAAGGCGATCTGGTAGTAGTAACTACCGGCGACAGCAAAGGCAAGCAAGGCCGTGTTGTTGAAGTTAATCGCGACAACGACCGTGTGGTGGTTGAGGGTGTAAACTTGGTGAAGAAACACCGTAAACCTTCAGCTCAGAATCCACAAGGCGGAATTGAATCCATCGCTGCAGGCATCAACATCAGCAACGTAAAAGTTGTAGATGCAAAGGGCAACGCAACTCGCATTGGCCGCAGAAGAAATGCCGATGGCAAACTAGAACGTTTTTCTAAGAAATCAGGGGAGACATTGAAATGAAATACACTCCACGCCTAAGAGCGAAATACCAGGAAGAAATTGCTCTCAAGTTGAAGAGCAAGTTCGAATACTCTTCAATCATGCAGGTGCCGAAGATTACCAAAATCTGTTTGAATCAGGGATTGGGTAAGGCAACCGGTGATAAGAAGATCATCGATGCAGCAGTTGATGAGATGACCATGATTGCAGGTCAGAAGGCTATGCCGACGGCTTCTGTGAAGGATATCTCTAACTTCAAACTCCGTAAGGGCGTTGCCATCGGAGCGAAAGTGACCTTGCGCGGCGATCGTATGTATGAATTCCTCGATCGTTTGATCTCGGTTTCTCTGCCACGTACCCGTGACTTCCGTGGAGTGAAGTCTTCAGGCTTCGATGGTCGCGGTAACTTCACATTCGGTGTGAAGGAACAGATCATCTTCCCGGAGATTGACCTGGACAAGATCAAGCAGATCAACGGTATGGATATCACGTTTGTGACAACAGCCCGCACCAACGAAGAAGCGAAAGCTCTTCTCGAAGAATTTGGATTTCCTTTCACAAAATAATAAACAGGAAAAAGAACAATGGCCAAGGAATCAATGAAAGCTCGTGAGCGCAAGCGCATTGCACTGGTAGAGCGTTACGCTAAGAAGCGTGAAGAATTAAAGAAGGCAGGTGATTGGGATGCTTTGCAAAAGCTTCCAAAGAACAGCAGCAAGGTGCGCGTGCGCAACCGTTGCCAGCTCACTGGCCGTCCACGAGGATACATGCGCCAATTCGGCCTCTGCCGTAACCAGTTCCGCGAACTGGCACTGGAAGGAAGAATTCCTGGTGTGAAAAAAGCAAGCTGGTAAGTCCGGCCCTAGCATAACAAGAACAAGTGTCCGTGCTTTCACGGAAATGATAAAGCAACGTGGCTTAGCCACTTTAAAAAAAGCGAACAGCAATGTTTACAGACCCAATTGCAGATTATTTGACCCGCATCCGGAATGCTCAGTCGGCCCGTCACAAGGTGGTTGAAATTCCAGCGTCAAACCTGAAAAAGGAGATTACTAAAATCCTGCACGATAAAGGATACATCCTTAACTACAAGTTCGAGGACGGAGCACCGGGCACGATTAAAATCGCGTTGAAGTACAACATGAAAACCAAGACGCCTGCTATTTCAAGCATACAGCGTATTTCTTCACCCGGTCACCGAAAGTATGCCGGTTCTGATGAGATGCCGCGCGTATTGAATGGGTTGGGTATCGCTGTCGTTTCAACTTCGAAAGGAGTAATGAGCGACAAAGAGGCCCGCACTCTCGGAATTGGCGGAGAAGTATTGTGTTACGTTTATTAAACCACTGAAAAATTTCTGACCCATGTCAAGGATAGGAAAATCACCCGTTACCATTGCTAAAGGCGTTGAAGTGTCTTTCAATGATGGCGTATTTAAAGCGAAGGGCCCGAAAGGGGAGCTTTCACAGGAGATCGATGGATCGATTTCATTGGAAATTGCTGAAGGAGTAATCAATCTTACTCGCAGCAGCGATCACAAGGATGCGCGTTCTAAGCACGGTTTGTACCGTTCACTCATACACAATATGGTGACAGGTGTAAGCACGGGTTGGACACGTCAACTGGAAATGATCGGGGTAGGTTATCGTTGCAAGGCCACCGGCCAGCAATTGGAACTGACCCTCGGTTTCAGCCATCCGATTGTGTTCGAATTGCCGAGCGAAATCAAGGTAACTGCGAAAGCAGAAAAAGGGGAGAACCCTTCCATAACACTCGAGAGCCACGACAAGCAATTGTTGGGACAGGTAGCTGCCAAGATTCGCAGCCTCCGCGCTCCAGAGCCATACAAAGGCAAGGGTGTTCGTTATGTTGGTGAATATGTACGTAAAAAGGCTGGTAAGTCAGCAGCTAAATAAAACTTGAATTAAAGCAATGGCATTCAGCAAAGAAGCTCGCAGAGCGAAAATACGCACACGAATCAGGGCTAGTGTGAAAGGAACAGCTCAAAGACCACGTCTTTCAGTATTCCGCAGCAATAAGCAGATTTATGCCCAAATAATCGACGACCAAAAAGGTGTAACCTTGGCATCAGCATCATCTATGGTGATGAAAGATGCTCAAGCGGTGGCCAAGTTGGATCAGGCAAAGTTGGTCGGAAAGACCATCGCTGAGCGTGCTCAGGCTGCCGGAATCAACGAGGTGGTATTTGACCGCGGTGGATACCTTTATCATGGACGTGTTAAATCATTGGCCGAAGCAGCCCGCGAGGCAGGCCTTAAATTCTAAAGGAGATGGCAGAAACAAAACCAGTTCGCTCCAGCGAAACAGAATTGAAAGACCGCTTGGTTGCGGTAAACAGGGTTACCAAGGTGACCAAGGGTGGTCGTACGTTCGGATTTGCCGCTATCGTTGTGGTAGGGAATGAAAAGGGCGTAGTAGGTCATGGTCTCGGTAAGTCTAAGGAAGTTGCCGAAGCTGTTACCAAAGCTACCGAAGATGCAAAGAAGAACTTGATTCAGGTTCCTGTGCGCAAGGGTACTATCCCTCACGAGCAAGATGGTAAATTCGGGGGAGCCCGTGTTTTCATCAAGCCAGCCTCTCACGGTACCGGTGTTATTGCCGGTGGTGCGATGCGCGCTGTGTTGGAATCGGCCGGAGTGACCGACGTATTGGCCAAGTCGAAAGGTTCGTCAAACCCACACAACGTGGTGAAGGCAACTCTCGATGCTCTCTCGAAACTGCGCAATGCGCACGATATCGCTAGAGTTCGCGGAATCAGTGTAGATAAAGTTTACAAAGGATAAAAAAGACCATACCATGTCTAAAGTTGTGATAACACAAGTGAAAAGCGCTATCGATCGTCCTGCTCGTCAAAAGGCTACGATACAAGCGTTGGGAATTAAAAAGCTGAATGTTCCAGTAGAACACGAGCTTACACCAAACATTGCCGGTATGATCCGCGCGGTTCGTCACTTGCTCAAAGTGGAGAACAAATAATAAACGAAGAATTAATGATGTGCTTCCTCTGTGATGCACAACAATACTCAAACGAATATGAAACTCAATACTCTTAAGCCAGCCGCAGGATCAACGCAAACTCGTAAGCGTGTTGGTCGTGGTCAAGGTTCTGGTCTGGGCGAAACTTCTGGTCGTGGTCACAAAGGTGCCGGCCAGCGTTCAGGTACGAAGCGCAAGCTCGGATTCGAAGGTGGTCAAATGCCACTTCAGCGCCGATTGCCGAAATTCGGTTTTAAAAACATCAACCGTGTTGAATACAAGGGCGTAAACCTTGACCTGCTTCAAATGTTGGTAGAAAAACTCAATGTGAGTGAAATCAATCACGATGTATTGGTCGAAAACGGAATTTGTGGGAAGAAAGACCTGGTAAAAGTGTTGGGTCGTGGTGAACTGAAAACCAAATTGAACGTTATTGCTCACGGTTTTTCGGCTACTGCAAAGGCAGCCATTGAGAAATTGGGCGGAAACGCAACTACCCTCTAAACCACAACTATGAAAGGTTTTATCCAGAAAATAAAGGACATTTGGAGTCACGACGAACTGAGATCTAAAATCGGTTACACCCTGCTTTTGCTGTTGGTTTACCGTGTGGGTTCTTTCATTGTTCTTCCGGGTGTCGATTCAAATCAGTTGGAAACAGGAGCCCAGGGTGGATTGCTCGGGTTCCTCGGTTTGTTTACCGGTGGTGCCTTCAGCCGTGCCTCCATCTTTGCTTTGGGTATCATGCCCTACATTTCTGCTTCTATCATCATTCAGTTGTTGGGACTTGCCGTTCCTACAATCACGAAGATGCAGCGAGAAGGGGAGAGTGGACGTAAGAAAATCAACCAATACACCCGTATGCTGACCATCGCTATCGGCTTGGTTCAAGCTCCGGGTTACATCAAGAGTACACTTCCTGTGGGGTCGTATCCTGAAGGGTTTTCTTGGCTCTTCTCTGCAGTGGTCATCTTGACCTGCTCGACCCTGTTCGTAATGTGGTTGGGTGAGAAGATTACTGACAAGGGCATTGGTAACGGTACTTCCCTCATTATCATGACCGGTATTATCTCGGACATTCCAAAAGGATTCATCTCTGAATTTAAACTTCAGTCGCCTTTCTTCTTCTTGATTGAGTTGGCTGCGCTGTTGATCATCGTTGGTCTTTGCATCGCTGTTATTCAAGCAGTACGTAAGATTCCGGTTCAGATGCCGAAAATGAATATGGCTGGCGGTGGTTCGCACATGCCACGTGGTGAAGGTGCGCGTTCGTATATCCCATTGCGTGTGAATTCAGCGGGTGTAATGCCAATCATCTTCGCTCAGGCGATCATGTTCGTGCCGCTCTACTTGAGAAACACGGAGACATTCCAGGACAGCGAAATTTTGGCGAGCTTGACGAATATTCAGGGCTGGGGATACAACATCCTGTTGTTTGTGTCTATCATCCTGTTCACGTTTTTCTATACTGCTATTGTTACCAACCCGAATCAAATCGCTGATGATTTGAAGCGCAATGGTAATTTGGTGCCTGAGCATAAGCCTGGTAAGCCAACAGCGGATATGATTGACAATATTGTTTCGCGTATTACCCTTCCGGGTGGTATCTTTGTCGGCTTGATTGCAATTCTGCCGGCCTTGGTTATGATGATCGGTCTTACCAAAGCACAGCAGTTTTCGATATTTTTTGGCGGTACATCCTTGCTGATTACAGTGGGTGTGATACTCGATTTGCTCCAGCAAATTGAAACTCACTTGGTGTCACGTCATTATGATGGACTGATGAAGTCGGGTCGCGTTCGTGGTAGAAATACCGGCGCTATCAGCTCATCAGGATATGTAAGTTAATATACGGTTTCCGGTACGATGTCGTCCAAGAAACCGGTATTAAAAACGGATGATGAGATAGAGCTCATCAGACAAAGTTCTTTACTTGTTGGAAAAACTTTAGCGGAACTCGCCGCCCGCATTCGTCCCGGTGTTACAACATCGGAACTGGATCGTGTGGCAGAGGAGTTCATACGCGACCACAGTGCTTATCCGGGTTTTTTGGGATACCACAATTTCCCAAACTCGATTTGTGCTAGCGTGAACAGCTCAGTTGTTCATGGTATTCCGAACGATCGCCCCTTGCAAGAGGGAGACATTGTTTCTTTGGATATTGGAGTGATAAAGGACGGGTATTGGGGAGATTCAGCTTACACATTCGCTGTAGGGAACGTATCACCTGAGATTCGTCAATTGCTCAAGGTAACCAAAGAGAGTTTATACCTCGGAATTGAACAGGCCATTGCCGGCAATCGCACAGGCGATATCGGTTACGCAGTTCAATCCCATGCAGAGTCTTTCGGATATGGTGTTGTGCGTGATTTGGTGGGGCATGGTGTTGGCAAAAACCTACACGAGGCACCTGAAGTACCTAACTTCGGAAAGCGAGGTCAAGGGGTTCTGATGCAGGAAGGTTTGGTGATTGCCATTGAGCCAATGATCAACATGGGCACTCGCAATGTGAAGCAGATGAAAGATGGTTGGACCATCGTCACTGCCGATGCAAAGCCTAGCGCGCACTTTGAGCATACGATTGTGGTGCGAAAAGAGAAAGCTGAAGTTTTATCCAGTTTTGAATTGATTGAAAAGGCAGAGGCTCTGTTAACGTTATAACAGGCCCGAAGCGAACGATAGATAGAGATATGGCAAAACAAACATCCATCGAGTTAGATGGAACAATTATCGAAGCCCTTTCCAACGCGATGTTTCGCGTTGAGTTGGAAAACGGCCACATAATTACGGCTCATATCTCAGGTAAAATGCGCATGCACTACATACGCATCCTGCCAGGCGATAGAGTAAAGGTGGAAATGTCACCTTACGACTTGACAAAAGGAAGAATAAGTTTTAGATACAAATAAGAATCGCCAGAGGCGATTCGGATAAAAGTTAAAGACATGAAAGTTCGTGCATCCATTAAAAAGCGCTCAGCCGACTGCAAGATTGTAAGCAGAAAGGGCAAGTTGTATGTGATTAACAAGAAGAACCCTAAGTTCAAACAAAGACAAGGTTAAACGTTTGGTCCGCCACAGTCGGCCCTAAAAACAATAAATAAATGGCTCGTATAGCAGGTATTGACTTACCAAGAAACAAGAGAGGTGAAATTGGTCTCACCTACATCTTCGGAATCGGTCGCAGCACAGCTCGCAGAATTTTAGAAACTGCAGGTGTAAGCTACGATAAGAAAGTTCAGGAATGGAACGACGATGATTTGTCAAAAATCCGTGGTTACATCACCGACGAACTTAAAGTAGAAGGAGCACTCCGTTCTGAAGTGCAGATGAGCATCAAGCGTTTGATGGACATCGGTTGCTACCGTGGTGTTCGTCACCGTGTGGGCTTGCCGGTTCGCGGTCAGAGCACGAAGAACAACTCACGTACCCGTAAAGGAAAGCGTAAGACTGTTGCAAACAAGAAGAAAGTAACCAAGTAATAATTCGTACGGTTAGATACCAACACGGTATCCAACTCAAACAACACGAACAATGGCTAAAGTCGAAAAGAAAAAGAAAAAGAATGTACTCGTGGAGTCAGTGGGTCAAGCTCACGTTCAGTCTACATTCAACAACATCATCATCAGCCTTACCAACAACACCGGCCAGGTCATCTCATGGTCATCTGCCGGTAAAATGGGTTTCAAGGGTTCTAAGAAGAACACTCCTTATGCTGCCCAGTTGGCTGCCGAGCAGGCTTCGAAAGAAGCCATGGATCTTGGTCTGCGCAAGGTAAAGGTGTTTGTTAAAGGTCCGGGCGCAGGTCGTGAATCTGCTATCCGCACCATCCACAACACCGGTATCGAAGTGTTGGAAATCGTGGATATCACGCCACTTCCTCACAACGGTTGCCGCCCTCCCAAGAAAAGAAGAATCTAATACTATTTCAAGAAATCATTAGCAATGGCCAGATATACAGGACCCAAGTCAAAGATTGCGCGTAAGTTCCGCGAGCCGATTTTCGGCCCGGACAAAAATTTGGATAAGCGTAATTATCCACCCGGACAACACGGACCCAACAAGCGTCGCGGTAAGCAGTCGGAATACTCCGTGCAGCTCAACGAGAAGCAAAAGGCAAAGTACACGTATGGTATTTTGGAACGCCAGTTCGAAAATCTCTACAAGAAAGCTTCTGCTCGTCCGGGTGTAACCGGTGAAATTTTGCTCGCTCTTTGTGAGTCACGTTTGGACAATACCGTGTACCGCCTCGGTTTGGCAGCAAGCCGCATGGGTGCTCGTCAGTTGGTTGGTCACAGCCACATCACAGTTAACGGACAGGTAGTGAACATCGCTTCATACCAATTGCGTCCGGGTGACCGTGTAGGTGTTCGTGAGCGCTCTAAGTCGCTTCCGACCATCACCATGGCATTGGCTAGTCGCAAGAAATTCGATTGGCTCGATTGGAACGACGGTGACAAGCAGGGTGTGTTCCTCAACTTCCCTGAGCGTGTGCAGATTCCTGAAAACATCAAGGAACAGCTCATCGTCGAATTGTATTCTAAGTAATAGACCAGAACCAACATAACAATTACATTATAAATGGCTATCATCGATTTCGTAAAACCAGACAAAGTCGTAATGCTCGACAGCAACGACTTCTCAGGATCGTTCGAATTCCGTCCGTTGGAACCAGGCTTTGGTATCACTATCGGCAACGCACTGCGTCGAATTCTGCTCTCTTCACTGGAAGGTTTTGCAATCACCTCAATCAAGGTTGAGGGTGTTGATCATGAGTTCTCTACAATCAAAGGTGTGGTGGAAGATGTTACAGAAATCATCCTCAACCTCAAGCAAGTTCGCTTGAAGCGCCAGATTGAGACAACCGATTATGAGAAGGTAACTATCAATATCACCGGTCAGGAGCAATTCAAAGCCGGCGATATCAGCAACTTTACAACTGCTTTCCAAGTGTTGAACCCCGACTTGGTGGTTTGTAACATGGATCCAAAGGTGAAGTTGAATATAGTAATCACCATAGGAAAAGGACGTGGATACCGTCCGGCTGATGAGAATAAGTCGAACAGCGCGCCAGTAGGCACCATTGCTATCGACAGCATTTTCACGCCAATCCGTAACGTGAAGTTCAGCGTAGAAAACTTCCGTGTGGAGCAAAAGACCGACTACGAAAAGTTGTTGGTGGAAATTCAAGGTGATGGCAGCATCACTCCAAAGAATGCATTGCAAGAAGCTGCTAAAATTCTCATTCATCACTTCATGCTCTTCAGCGATGAGCGTATCACGCTTGAGCAAGAGGCTAAGAAGGAAACTGAAGAGTTTGATGAGAGCTCCATGCACATGCGTCAGTTGTTGAAGACCAAATTGGTTGATATGGATCTTTCTGTGCGCGCCCTCAACTGCTTGAAGGCTGCTGATATTGAGACCCTCGGTGATTTGGTTTCATTCAATAAAAACGACTTGTTGAAGTTCCGTAACTTCGGTAAGAAGTCGCTTACGGAATTGGAAGAACTCGTGGAAGGCAAAGGCTTGCAGTTCGGTATGAACGTTAGCAAGTACAAGCTGGATCGCGACTAATTGGTAACTTGGTGCGAAAGCACTTAATAAGAAAACATTATTTAAAGAACCTGAAGTAGTTGTAAAAGAAGGTGGCCCATGCAAAGATTCTGAACGAATGAATGCACTAGCCAATTGCCAACGCTTCACTACCAGCAAACATTATGAGACACGGAAGAAAAGTAAACCACCTGAGCAGAACCCGCGAACACCGCGCTGCTCTTTTGATGAACATGGCTTGCTCACTGATTGAGCACAAGCGTATCAACACCACATTGGCAAAAGCAAAAGCATTGCGTGTGTATGTTGAGCCACTTATCACGAAAAGCAAAACCGACAGCACTCACAGCCGTCGTACAGTATTCAGCTATTTGAAAAACAAAGAAGCTGTAACTGAGTTGTTCCGTGAAATCGCACCAAAAGTGGCTGATCGTCCGGGAGGATATGTGCGCATCATTCGCACAGGATACCGTCCGGGTGACAACGCCGAAACAGCCATGATCGAATTGGTTGACTACAATACGGTTTACACCAAGGGAACTGCGGCTGCTACTGAAGCTGCTCCTAAGAAGCGCACGCGTCGTAGCTCAGTTAAGAAGACTGAAGGTGCTGAAGGTGCTGAATCAGCTGAGGCTCCGAAGGCAAAGGCTCCACGTAAGAAGGCTGAGCCAAAAGCTGAAGGCGAAGAGAAGCCAAAGGCTACACGCAAGAAGAAAAGCGAAGAATAATCGCCAATCGATAGAATTAAAAAAGACCGCCTTGTGCGGTCTTTTTTTGTGCATATGCATTCATCTGCAATTTTGAGTTGCGCAATAGCGCACACATGTAATTTTAAGCATTCTTTTTCGCTTTAGCTTGCTCAACGAAATGCAACGAATAGCTATCACCAGTCTACTCCCTATTTCATGCCCTCGGGCGCGAATTCTTGCAGTGCTTGCCTGCTGCCTGTCGTGTTGTTTGGTGCATGCTCAAACCTGGAGGTTGAGAATTGTTGACGATCAGCTGAAAGACACCTTGGTGAGCACTCACGCGGCCGAAATAGATGCAAAGCAAGAAGCTCTCAACTATTACCATGCTGTTCTGAATGAAGGATTCTTTTCGGCTGAATCTGACACGGTCGTTCAAGATAGCACGCTGCTGCTAGTGGTGCGCAGAAACAAGCAGTATGTGCTGGGCAATTTCTGCTTGAGTGACCAGGATGGAACACCGTCGAACGATTCCAGGGTGTACGGCGAATTCAGTAAGGGAAGATTGAATCAAACCTTCGGGCGTGCACTGTCCGAATTCGAAAACAATGGCTTCCCGTTTGCGTCCATACGCATTGATAGTTTGCGCATACGGACCTCGAAAAGAAAGCAGAGCTCCATTATCGCCGATGTGCATGCTTCTATCACTAAAGGGCCTCTTATTGCGAATGACAGCCTATATGTCCGGTCGACACAGCTATTGCCGTATAGCTATATCGGCAACTATATCGATTTTAAGAAGGGGAGATTGTACAATGAGTTGCATGTGCAGCAAACGGAAAGGCGATTGCGTGAGCTCCCCTTTCTGCAGGTGAAACGCCGCCCGGAGGTTAGGTTTAGTGATGGGCGCGCCGATCTGTTTGTATTCGTGGAGCGAAAGAAGGCGAACTACTTCAACGGCGTGGCCGGATTGAGACCCGATGAAGCAACCGGAAAGGTGAATGTAACAGGCGATGCTGAAGTCCGCTTGATGAACGCATTTAACCGAGGGGAAGAACTTGGGCTGACATGGCGCAAGCTTCAACCGCAGACGCAGGACTTGGCCGTTCGTACCATGCTGCCTTATCTTTTCAATACACCGCTTGCAGTCGATGGAAGGCTGCAAATCTATAAGCGCGACACTTCGTTTACTTCCGTGAAGTTGATGGCGGGCACAGGTGTGCTTCTGCCGCGAAACCAGCGACTGCGTGTATTCATTGAGCGCAATCGCTCCGACCAGCTTACGCGTTATTATACCGCCGGTGGTCTTGCCAACGCACAGCATACGCTCTACGGCATAAGTGTTCAACTGGAAACACTTGACTATCGATGGAATCCGCGCAAAGGCTATTCGCTGCAAGCGGAGGGCGCCACGGGATATCGCACTGCCAGCGTGTTGCAAGGGGAAACATCAGCTGCCATGCGCAAGCAATTGACAAGGGCAGAAGGTCAACTGGAATGCTACCTTCCTGTAGCGAAGAGGCAAACCATTTTGGTTGCTTTCAAGGGCGCCGCCATGTTTAGCGATTCGCTTTTCGAGAACGAGGTGTATCGCATAGGCGGCTTGAGAACTATTCGCGGCATTAACGAGGAAAGCATTTTTGCAACGGCATGGGCAGTGGGCACAGTGGAGTATCGTTGGTTGTTCGAAGAGAATTCAGCTTTGTACGTGTTTGTCGATCAGGCTTGGTATGAGTACAAAAGCAATAAGGGCCTCATACGCGATGTGCCTGTGACCGCCGGTGCGGGATTCAACTTTGAAACGAAGGCCGGTATTTTTACATTCAATTATGCACTCGGAAAACAATTTGACAATCCGGTTCTGATTCGCAATGGCAAAATCAGCTTTGGTTTTCGCAGCTTGTTCTGATTGCTTTGCATGCATTCAGCAGATGGGGCAATTTGGTTTCCTTGTCCATTTCAGAAGCGGGTAAAATGACACTACACACTACCCTTTAATACTCTTCTTCACCAGTTCGATTAACTCTGCAGCATCCCATGGTTTGCTTACGCAGTATGCCAGGTTGCTGCTGGTAATGTGGTTCATTACCTCCGACTGAGCGTAACCCGTCAGCAATATGCACGGGGTTCCTGCCGATAGCGAAGAGATTCGTTCAATGAGCTCGTGTCCCTTCATTCCGGGCATCATTTCGTCGGTGATGACTACTGCAATGTGGATGTTTTGTTGGGCGAATTCTTCCAAAATTTCAAGGGCTTCTTCGCCGCTTTCGGCAAATTCTAATATGAACGTATCGGAGAATACCCGTATGATTTGCTGTTGCAGGGCAGTGAGAATTGAACGCTCATCGTCGACGCAAATAATGGCTTGTTCCATAAGTTTTCTTGGCAATTAGTGATTTACCACGAGTTTAACGGGCAGTTCGACGTGAAAGGTTGTGCCTGCACCTACTTGGCTGTTGTACGAAATTTTCCCATTGTGTTTGAGCACGATGTTTTTCACAATGTCGAGACCAAGCCCGGAGCCTTCCCCGATTTTCTTGGTGGAGTAAAAGGCGTCGAAAATGCGGTCGCCTATTTCAGGAGGAATGCCACAGCCGGTGTCACTGATGGTAATGTGTGCGGTGTTACTTTTTAGTTGTGCTTTTATGACCAGCGTGCCGGTAAAATTCATGGCCTGGCATGCGTTCACAATTAGGTTGGTCCATACCTGTCCTATCTCCTCTGAGAAACCCTCCATATCAATGTCGTCGGGCACATCTACGGCCACGCGTATTCCGTGTTTGATTTGGTTGTTGTATATGGTAAGCACGGTGTCCAGCGATTCGCGCAGGTTATAACGCTCCGGTATATTCGTCTCGGAAGTGTGCAGGTACATCTTAAGTGCTTTTACAATGCGTGATGCTTTTTCGACCGATATGAGCGTTGTGTTGTTGTTTTTCTGCTCCAGGAACAGCAAATGAAGCGTGTCAACAATCAACGGAAAGTTCGGCCCGATGAGCTTGTCGAGCCCCTGGTCTACAGCATAAATGTTGACTTGACAAAGTTTATTGGCCAATAAGGATGCCTGATCGATGTGGAGAGCCTCCAGTTCTTTTTGCAACATCATGCGCAAGGGGCGTTCTTCGCGGGTCGTAAGAAACTCGAACTTGACTTTGTGAGTATCCATGAATTCAAGCAGTGCTTGGATTTCTTGTGGGCTTAGATTTCGATAGAGCGCGAGCAAATTGTGGACAAGCGATTTTCCCATGGCTTGCGACTCTTGAGCAATGGCTTTAATAGCCCCGAGCGGTGTGTTAATTTCATGCGCGATGCCGGCTGATAATTGTCCAAGTGCGGCCAGCTTTTCCGACTGAATGAGCATTTGTTGAGCATCCTTCACTTTCGAGTAAGAGTTGGAGTTTTCGCTTACATAGAAAATTACCAAAACGAAAATGAGCGTTGATACAACGGCGATGTTCATGGAAATGAGTTTGAGCGAAAGGCTCATGTCGTAGTTGGAAGGAAACCAAGAAGCAAACACCGGATCGAAAATCCCGGAGAATGCGGTGAGTGCTACATAGGTAAAAAGCCAAACAATCGATGCTCTTGTGTTGGAATAGCTGAGCGATGCCGCCAAGGAAAGTAATGCCCATAGCATCACGCCACCCGACGCATAAAAGCCGCCTAAATGCCATTGAAACAAGAATGGAAGTAACAAGCTGATGCCGGTTTGAAAGCCCTGCGTGAATACAAACCATTTGTAACGATTGAAGAGTGCGATATTGATTGCCGACAATACAACATATGCAAACGGTATTACGGATTGCTCGACGCGGCCCAGCAAAAGGCAAATAGTACCCCACAGAATGCCACCGAAGCTCATTAGTATTGATTCGTATACTACGAACCGTTTCTTGTTTGCTTCAATGCCTTCGTCGGTTGGCAAAATACCGATGCGGTTAATGGACGTGATTAGTGCTGAAAACATGAGGGCGTGAAAGTAACCGATAATGGCCATGTGTCTTGTGATAGGCTCATGGCATTTTGCATTTGAATTGTAGGCGATTTCGACTAAATTTCCAACCTGCAATCTGCGCAATACATACTACAAGGTTGCGCGGAAATTTCCAACGCAAAGAATTTATATGAGTGAAACAAGAGAAACCCTCTACCGCCTGGTGCGAGAAAAAGCTGTATTAAAGCAGGATGTTTATCACAATACAATGCACGTTTTTTCTGAGTTGAAAAGTGTGCTTTCGGAGACTGTTCATGACATTTCTAAGAACTATGGTAAGTCAGATGAACGGGTCGACTTTCATTACCGCGACCGAGGCGACTTCCAGGCGGAGATTAAAATTGCAGGGGATGTGCTTGTTTTCTATATGCACACCAATGTGTTCCAACTCGATGGTTCGAATGCTATTTGGAAAAGTGGTTACGTTAAGGACAATCCGGAGAATGCCTATGTAGGAATAATAAACGTATATAATTTTCTTGCAGATTCATTCAAGTACCAACGTTCTTCGGATGTCGGTTATTTGATTGCCCGCATTTTCGTCAACAAGGAAAACCACTATTTCGTTCAGGGTAAACGACAGCTTGGATTTTTATACAACGATTTTATCAATAGTCAACTCGACAAGGAGACCATGCGCAATGTGGTTGAAAGTGCAATCTTGTATACACTTGACTTTGATTTGCTGGCACCGCCTTACGAGAATTTACAGCAGGTGACCGTCGACGAGATTCAAAGTGTTACCACCAGCACCAACCTCGCTACCGGCAAGCGCATGGGGTTTAAGTTTGGGTTGGATGAGGGACATTTTTAGGAACGGCGAATGACGAATGACTGGTGACCAATGACTAATGACTAATGACTAATCTAGAAAAGGGTAATCAGTAGTTTTAATAATTGAAAAGGCCCACGATGAAATTTCACGTGGGCCTTTTAATTTGTCATTAGTCACTAGCCACTAGTCATTA
>CALQJP020000018.1 GCA_943330925.2 Chryseobacterium gleum | reverse complement strand
AATATATCGAGTCCACCCATGCCTGAGTGACCATTGCTGCTGAAGTAAAGGGTATGACCATCGGGGTGAATCATCACACTCTCTTCTTCGAAAACGGTATTGATTCTTCCGGGAACCTTCACAGGCACGGCCCATTGTCCGTATTCTCGCAGGTAGCTGTAATAAATGTCTTGCTCTTTGATTCCGGCTGCAGTGCGCTTGCCCCGCACGAAGTACAACGTACGACCATTCGCTGCAAAGCTCGGCTGACTTTCCCATGTGTTGCTGTTTACGGTGTTGCCCATGTTTTCGGCGGCCGTCCAACCGGTAGCAGTTCGCATGGAGAAGAAGAGGTCGCAGCTGCCCAGCCCCTGGCGCGTGCCGCCCCAGGTGCCATCGGCTGCTTCGCATGCAGTGAAGATGAGCATTTGTCCGTCGGCGCTGAGTGTAGGAGCTCCTTCGTTTTTATTGGTGTTGATTTCGAGCACAGGTTTCGCATCGCCCCATTGCTCTGCGCCGCGCTTGCTCAAATAGAAGTCTTCCTGCTTGCGACCTTGCGTTTGCGGATCATCAATGAGGCGCGTAAACAAGAGCGTTTGTTCGTCGGCAGTTATGCAAGGATAGTATTCGTTGTCTTTGGTATTTACGCTCGGTCCCAAGTTAATGGGCTCAAACGGAACGGGGTGTTGCAAAGCGCTCTTAGCGAAGATGCAGCTGCTTAGAATAAGCTGTGCGCGTTTCTCTTGTTTAACGTCGTTTTTCGGCAACGGAATAAACTTCGAAATGGCTTTCTCCGCTTCCTCGTAGGTGCCTTGAGCGAAGTAACATTCGGCCAGCATCATCCAAGCGGCAGGGTAGAACGTTGGATCGATGGATATGGCTTTTTTCAAAGGCTCAATGGCTTTCTCCGTATCGCCGGTTTCATCGTATAACTGCGCCAGCATGAGTTGCGCCTCAATAAATTCGGGCTTTTCCTTTACCAATGTTTCCATGGTAGTAATTGCTTTCTCATAATCGAACGCATCGTAAGCAGTCAAAGCCTCTTCGAAAGTCTTGATGGCTTTTTTATCCTTGATGGTGTATGTGCGATTGGGCTGAGCCACCAGCTGAATAGCGGGTAGCAAGAAAAGTAGAAGGAGAAGTTTTTTCATGTCCTGCGCGTTTGGCAACAATTGGGCCTCAAGGTAAAAACGAAGGACTTTGCTGAGGCGATGGAACCGATGAGTTATGAATTGTTGGCGTTGATAAGTGGAGGATTTATTGCCGCATTGGAAGGGTATAAAAGGTATTGATAAAACGCTGAAATTCAATTTAGCTATGTTATGTTTTGAATTTTCGTTCCTTCGATGGTTGAGTGGAATTGTTTTATCCTTTACATTGGCACTAACCATATCTAGAGCAATTCAAAATCCTAGTTAACTAAAAAACACGCTTATGATGTACACTACACGATCACTAGCATTGACGCTATTGTTAATGCTTTTCCAGTTACCATTCACACTTGTTGCACAATTTGGTTCAGGTAACTTCGGACCCTATACGGTTTTCGGACCGGGAGAGGTCATTAATCAATATTCAGAAGTAGTCAATGTGAATTCGGCAACGCGGGAAATCGAAGTATCCAATGCTTCGCTCTTCTTTACCGGAAGCAAAGCTCTGCTTATACAAATGGACGGAGGGACACCCGGCATGTGGGAGTTTGTTCACGTCGTGCAGTCGAGCGCTGCGATTGTTCGAGTATTGAATATTCAACGCACCTATGATCCTTTTGCAGGAAAGGTTCAACTGGTCACCGTTCCCGAGTACAGTGATTTATACATTCCTTCAGGCACTTCGGTTGTTCCGCTTCCTTGGAACGGCTTTACGGGCGGTGTTGTGACGTGCATGGTGTCGGGTACACTTACAATTGACGCCGGAGGATTTATAGATGCCTCGGGTTCCGGATTCCAATCGGGCGCGCAAGGTTTTGGCGGCGTCGGTGGTCAAGGCGGAGCGGGTGGTATTGCACCCGGAGGTAATGGCGGTGCAACTGGTCCTTTAGGAAACGCTTTCTCCGACGGTGGATACGGCGCTGAATATGGCCTGCCGGCGAATCTGCCGACATCTCCTTCTCAGCCGAACTGCCCGGGATGCGCTGCGGGATCAACGAACACCGGAAATATCAGTGCTAACTTACTTGTCATGGGCGGATGCGGCTACGGCGGAAACGGTGGCAATGGGAGTTATGGCGCAGGCGGTGGAGGTGCCGGAGCACATGGCTTAGCTTTAGGTTTAGACGGCACCCCGGGTGGTTCCGGAGGAACAGGTGGTGACGGTGGTCTAGGTGGCGCAGGTGGAGGAGTGATTTTGATTTCAGCTCGCACACTCGATTTACCACAACAAGAATGCATGTTGGCAAACGGATTGAGCGCTCTCAGCGGTGGGCAGGCCGGTAATGGAGGTAGTGGCGGAGATGGTGGTTTAGGTGGAGACGGATGCAATACCGGAGGCAGCGGCGGGGGTGGCGGCGGTGCAGATGGCGCTAACGGAGGCAATGGTGGAAATGGAGGATCCGGTGGAATGATTAAGATTATTCGCGGCACAGCGTCGCCTGCTCCACAGAGTTTTCATAGAGTGGTAAATGGAGGTTTCGGAGCTATCGGCGGTTTTGGTGGGCTAGGCGGTGCAGGGGGCTCAAATGGGCCATTAAGAGGGCTACTTTGTGGTGGTCCAGGAACTCCTATTCCTCTAGGTGGAGGTGGCTGCCATGCCGGTGAAGTGCTCACGTTTCTGCAGAGCATTGGTGCGGCTGGGAACAACAGTGGTGTCTATACGTCACTCGGTTCAGGGCTTCATCAATATGTAAGCGGCGCTGATACCGTTTTTATTCAAGAATTAGCTTCGCAGGAAGTTTTTATTCGAGCAAGATTCGGAGTTTTTGACTATTATACTTTCATTGTCGGATCTTCTACACTTCCTGACCCGTGGGGAATAGTTCATGAAGTTTTCACGCTGGGGAATGTTCTTTTCTTCAATACAATCGTGACGACTCTCACAAATGCCAATGGAACCTACAATTCCGAATGCCCGATTGTAATTGCCAACGCACCCCCGAACGGTAATAATGGATCTAATGGATCTAATGGACTAGACGGTGGCCCCGGCAGTGTGGGCGATGAAACGGCGTCTGACTGCAACGATGATCCAATCTACGTGATGGTCATGTCCGTGGTTCCTTACACCTGCCCTGAATCGCCCGGCGAAATTGAGGCTTCCGTTATAAGCGGAGGAACAGCTCCATACACCTACACCTATTCGAGCTTCAGCAGCTTCCAGCAGAATACCACAGGCTCATTCTCTGTGGGAAATGAAATGGGAGAAATCATTGCTGTCGATGCCAATGGTTGCATCAGCAATCCGGAAATCGCCATGCCCGATGTCTTGATAACAGAGGACTGGACCGTGTCTACATTACTACCTGCATGTGTAGGCGCTGCCAGCGGTGCTGCAACGCTTGTGGTCGATAGCTTGTATGGTTCGTTGCCACTGCAACTTGTGGGCGATTTGCTGGGCATTACTAATTTCAACACAGGCGACACCTATTATCCGGTATTTACATCGGCATACTCAGCTGTATTTACAGGTCTTCCTGCAGGTGTCTATTACATTCTTCAAACACAATGCAACGATGACCCCGTCATTTCATTTGAGATCACCGAAGCTTCGTCGTTAAGCGCTTCGGCAACTGTTACCGATGCCCTTTGCGGTCCGAACGGTTCAATTCTGTTGGATGTATTGGGAGGAACTGCTCCCTTCGCAGTTTTGTGGAGCGATGGCCAAACATCCAATCCTGCCGTGGGACTCAGCGCACAATCGCTTTCGGTCACGATCACTGATGCGCAAGGTTGCTCCTACACAGATTCCTATAGCGTAGGAGGAAACACTTCTGTATTGCAGGCCACGTTTCAAAATCAGCCGGAAATATGCGCACAACAGAACGGGTTTTCGGAAATACTCGTGAGCGGTGGAGTAGCTCCTTACACCTATGCCTGGTCCAATGGCGGTAGCACACAGATTATAGAATATGTTGCCGCGGGTAGTTACTCCGTTGTGGTAACAGATGCCTTAGGATGTTCTGCTACTTTCTATACAACTGTTCAGGCTTCGTTTAGTTATCCTACACTCTCTGCCAACATTCGCAACGTGAGTTGTTTCGGGTTTTCGAATGGCGACGTTGAAGTATTGGCAACGGGTGGAGTGGAACCCTATTCGTTTGTGTGGTCGAATGGAGCGAACACCGCATCGAATCAAAATTTGGTGGCAGGCAGTTATTCGGTTTCGGTAACCGATGCTAACGGCTGCTCGATTGACACGACCTATACCATAGCCCAACCTGATTCACTTGCGTTATCAGCTGTTGTTACACAACAAGATTGCCTGGGGAATTTGGGTTCAATAGACGTTTCTGTGAGTGGTGGGATAGCACTAAACCCATATACATATGCCTGGTCGAATGGTACTGCGTCGAATGGTGCTGCAACGCAAGACGTGTCGGGACTTGGAACCGGGAACTACACGGTGCGCGTGGCAGATAACAATGGATGCCTGGTAAGCCAGACATTTACGATTAATGCCTTGCAATTGCCGGTTATAACCGGATCAACAACACCGGATAGCTGCGGTAATTCGGTAGGTTCTGTTTCTATCAATGTTGTTAGCGGTAATGGACCACTGACCTATTTGTGGACCAATGGTATGAATACCGAAGACCTTATCAACGTACCCGCAGGGAGCTATACAGTGGTTGTTACCGATTCGGCTCAGTGTGCGAATGCAGCAGTTTTCACTGTTAGCGGCCCTTCTCAACCACTCATAAACATTGGGTTTTATATTACTGCCGATTGTGGTGGTGCAGGTGGTAATGTTTATTTGATTACAGGGTCACAAAACCCTATTGTGAGTTACCAGTGGTCGAATGGTTCAACCGCTCCACAATTGGTGGGTGTTCCGAGTGGCATGTATTCCGTAGTGTTGACCGATGATAATGGTTGCACTTCATCATCGAGGGTATTTGTGCCTGCTTCACGCGCTTTGAGAGTTAGCGGAGAAGCCAGACCGGCGTATTGTTCTCCGGCCAATTCAGGTGGTATTGATTTGAATGTTGATAGCGGCACTCCCAATTATTCATTCGTTTGGAGTAACGGAGAAGTCACCGAAGACATTAACCACTTGGTTGCAGGGACCTATTCTGTCACGGTTCGCGATGCGAATGGCTGCGAAACAACAGCTTCGTTTCAGGTTGGTGATGGCTGTCTGTGTCCCGTAAACTTCAATGCTGAAATCTGTGGACCTACTGAAATCTGTCAAGGAGAGAGCCTCACACTCAACAGCGTGGTTACGCCGCGCACGCAGGGCTTCCCTGTGACCTATAGCTGGACGCGGTCGCCGGCTACCTTCACGGCTAGTACAGCTTCCATCACGCAAACAGGTTTGACAGCGGGCACCTACACCTACGTTCTGGTCGTGACATACAGTCCCGTGTGCACGGTAACGGTGCAACACACCGTAACGGTTCGTCCGCGTCCTGTTATTGCGGTAACCAACCAGCTCACGGGTAATAACACCACAGCAACTCAGCTGGCAGGATGCGACATCCTATTGAACGCCACGGGTGGTGTTTATTACAATTGGACGTATAGTGGAACCACTTTCCCTGCACATGGAAGTCAGTTGATAGATAGCAATACAGGTATTACGACATCTACACAACTGCGCACTTATGGCGTGGTTGGGGTAGACCAGTATGGTTGCAGCAATACAGCGAGTATACAAGTGCGTTTAACTCGATTGACCGTTACCGGAGCTTTTAGTAATGCACCTGCGGGTCCGAACGTGACGGTTTCGGGTAATGTGCCCACGGCCTTTACCAATGCAACGTATGCATGGACCGGGCCGGGCGGATTTTTTACAACCCCGAGCACGGTGGTGCGTAATTTTTCGCGTATCAATTTGCTACCGGCTTTGTTGGGAACTTACACTGTAAGCGTCACTCAGAACGGATGCACAAAATCAGCGTCCTTTCAATTGAGCGGCGATGGAGTTATTACCATACTGCCAGCTGCACCAACGGGAACATCGAACTCAGCGATGTTGCCTGAAAACGAAACAATCAATTCAGACGAACGCCTCGGGGACGTATCCGGAGAGGAAGCGCTGACGTTTGACATGTTTCCAAACCCGACCACTGATCAGCTGCGGATCACAGGTGAAACAGCCTACCCTGTATATACAATCGTTCGTATATATGATCTATCCGGTCAATTGGTGTTTGACAGCACGCAGGGTGAGAAACAATATTTCAATGAAGAATTGAATGTTTCGTCACTTGCGCCGGGCAATTACATCATCGTTATGGATTGTGGGGCTAGTGGCTCGTGGAGCGGCAGATTTACAAAGATTTAAGTGAATGAGCCGCTTGCTGTAATGAAAGTTATCGCAACCATTGCTCAGCTGTCCCGATTTGTTTTTTAATGCAGAATGCGCAGAGTATTGCAAAGATTTATACAATCAATTTGCAAACTCTGCGCACTCTTCACTAAAAAGTATAAACGTTCGGCTTACGACTTGAATCGGTTAAAAAACGATCCCCACTTTTTCTTTGCTGAGCCATCACCGCTATTGCTGGCAGGAGATGAACCGGCACTTTCGGTTTTCGGTTTTCCCGCAGGTTGGTCCTGCTTGCGACGATTGTCGTTGCTTCGACTTTCACCATTACGACCATCGTTGCTGCGCGAATGCTGTCCTCTGTGGTTGCCGGGCCTTCTGCCACCGCCACCTGCTTTGGGCGCCCCATGACGTTGACCCTGACCTTGGCGCTGACCTCGACCACTGTGTTCCGGTGGTGCAGGTACGCCCTTGGTAATGTCGAACGAAGGCTTGGGTAGTTGGCCTCTATCTTCTCCATGAGGAATAATCAAACCTGTGAGCTTCTGAATGTCTTTGATGTAAGACACTTCTTCTGCTTCACAAAACGAGATGGCAATACCCGAAGCTCCTGCGCGTCCTGTGCGACCAATGCGGTGCACGTAGGTTTCCGCAACGTTCGGTATTTCATAGTTGATCACGTGCGTGAGGTCGTCCACATCAATGCCGCGAGCAGCAATGTCGGTAGCTACCAACACACGGGTCGCTTTGTTCTTGAAGTTTTTCAGAGCCAATTGACGCGCATTCTGTGACTTGTTGCCGTGAATGGCTTCAGCTGTAATGCCCTTGCTCTGCAGGTCTTTCACCACCTTGTTTGCTCCGTGCTTGGTGCGTGTAAACACCAGGGCGCGCTCAATAGTGTGGTCGCTCAGCACATGCAGCAGCATGGTTTTCTTGTCGGCCTTATCGAGGTAGTAAATCGACTGGTTAATCTTCTCAGCCGTTGTAGCCGGTGGTGTTACTTCCACCTTCAACGGGTTGGTGAGAATGGTAGAACTCAACTTCTGAATTTCAGGAGGCATCGTTGCGCTGAAGAAAAGCGACTGACGCTTTTGAGGAAGCTTGGCAATCACCTTTTTTACATCGTGAATGAAGCCCATGTCGAGCATGCGGTCGGCTTCGTCCAGAATAAAAATCTCCAGGTGTTTCAAGTCCACAAAGCCTTGGTTCATCAAGTCGAGCAAACGACCTGGTGTAGCAATGAGTACGTCCACACCGCGCTTAAGAGCCTGCGTTTGTGGAAACTGTCCAACGCCTCCGAAGATGACGAGGTTTTGCAGTTTCGTGAAATTGCCATAAGCTTTGAAGCTCTCTTCAATTTGAATAGCCAATTCACGGGTAGGGGTGAGCACCAGCGCCTGAATGACTCGCTTGCCATTTTGCGGTTGGGCCTTTTGATGCAAAAGTTGAATAACAGGAAGTGCGAAGGCTGCCGTTTTACCGGTACCTGTTTGCGCGCAGCCCAGCAAGTCGCGTCCGTTGAGTACAATCGGAATAGCTTGCTCCTGTATGGGCGTGGGTTTTTCGTAGCCTTCTTTTTGCAAGGCCTTTAGTATGGGCTCAATGAGACCCAATGATTCAAAATTCATTAGAATAAAATGTATAAATATGTTCGCGAAATGATCCGAACAATCAGGTGACGGAAATGGTCCCCTAGGGACACGCCTGATAAGCGTAAATCAAGTTCGCTACGAATATAAGGCTACTTGAAGCATAATACGTCACAATAAATGCCCAAACTACTCTTCGACGAGTTCAATGCGCTCTATAGTATCACCGATTTCGATTCGATCAACCACGTTCATGCCTTGTGTTACATGAGCGAAAATGGTGTAGCGTCCTTCGAGATGCGGAGTTGGCATGTGAGTGATGAACCATTGACAACTCTCGGTGTCGGGCCCCGACGATGCAAGGCCTACTGAGCCTGTGCTGTAGTCGTGTAGTCGAAACTCGGATCGCAACGTGTAATCCGTGCCACCCATTCCGTCGCCACGCGGACATCCGCCCTGAATGACGAAGTTGGGCACTACGCGGTGAAACGATTTGCCGTTATAGAAGCCATCGCGGCACAATTGCACAAATGAGGCAACGCTGCCCGGAGCGTCTTCCACATGCAGTTCAATTTCAACGATGCCTTTGATGGTGTGAATAGCAGCTCGCTGGCGGCGTGGAATGGAACGCACCAAGTTCCAGTCGATCGGATGGTTGAATGCGACCTTTATTTCTTCCCGTGGTGTGAAGCTCCAGCTGTTGAGTGTCTTGATTATTTCGTTGGCTGTTTCCACTTCTCGGGGAAGTTGCAACTTATCGAGCGCTGCAAGGAGCGCCTGGTTCAGTTCTTTTATTTCATTCTCGGGTAAAGATGCGGGGGAGCTTTTTCTCAACTCGGCAGCACACAGCGCCGTGATGCCAATATCACCGCGATTTAAGAAGCTAAGCATAGCTTGGGCAAACTTAATTTCAGAAGGAAAATCGGGTTGACCGTACGACTCAATGAAAGCTTCTGTGTAGGCATTGGCTTGGAGTATATCCGAGTTATTCAAAGCGCGTTCAAGACTTATGGAAGCACCTCTGCCGGTAATACCCAATAGGCGTATGCAGGCCAAACGATCATAGGGAGAGAGGTTACCATCTATGATCTGCAGCCATGTCTCGATATTCAGCGAATCGCCTTTCTGATGGAGCACGCGGGCACAAGCAGCTCTAACCGGAATGGAGCTCGAGGCTGTTCGAGTTTTGATTTCGAGGATCTCTTCCGACGTTAGTTGCTTGTTCTGCAGAGCGAAGCAAGCCTCCTCAGCCACGGCATTTCTGCTGTCTTCGAGCAAAGGGATGATGGCAGAGGCAGGAGCACGTGTAAGTTTTCCCGCGGCGCGACAAGTGGCGATGGCCCATTCACGCGAAGGCTTCGAGGCCTGAAGGCATTTGATGATAAAATTGGCGGCTTCACTCGTCGTCGATCGTCCGGCCACAGCCATTGAAGCCGTCAGGGTTGTGGTGTCTTTTTCGATTTCGATTGCTTCGATGAAACGCGCAGTCTGAATCGTGTCGTTGAACCATTCGCCTCTGTAGCGCGACATAGCAAAGGCAATCATGCGACGGTTGATAACAGGCTGGTTGGGGAAAACAAAAGCCAGTTTATTGATGAGTCGTGTATCGGCCCAACCACTCGTATGCATCCAGAATGCGGCCTTCGCAATAGCATGAACACCAATTGAATCGGTTCTTTCGTAATTAAATAGTGCATTGGCTGCATCTTCAACAAACTCAGGGGCTGTCGAAGAAGCATGCAATCCGCCCGCAATTTTTCCAAGCGCTTCAGCCATGGCAATTACGGCAGCCGAATTTCCCTCATTGGTCAATTGAACGGAAAGAGGTTGTATGGAGCTCGGGTGCAGAGTTTGTCCCAATGCATAGGCTGAAGCCGCGCGTACTTCCGCAACCGGATCCAAGAGAGTCTTGTGCAACGCGTCGATTGCCTTTGGGTCGCGCATACTCGCCAAGGCATAAGCTGCTTCAATTCTGAGAATGGGCTGCTTGTGATTGAGGTAGGTGAGTATGGAATCGGTGGATCTTTGATCACAGAACTCAGCAATTTTAACCAATTCCGGATCCAGGAATTTATTGTAAGAGGTTGATTTGTTGCATTGAGTTAGTCCAAAGACAAGTATCAGCATCAGGCCGATGCAGGCAATCGCACTGTGATAGGGTTGTTTCATTAAAGGCAAAAATAGAGAAGCCGAAACGGCCATTCATTCGCTTGAGTTAGTAAGCACAAATGGAATTCATTTTAGCTACACTTGACTGCAATGAGAGATTGCAATTCGAATGGTAATCGGATAAACTTAAGCGCTCGCTGTTGGCAAAGCAATCTCGAGACGGAAGAAACCGAAATATTCATCGATGGAGTCGATATCAAAATTCACCTGATTTTCGGCGCGTTTCACGATGGTTACTAATCCCAGGCCGGCACCTCCTTGACTGCTATATTCTTCATTGCAAAGAATTTCGATGTACAACTTGCGCAAAGCCGTTTCATCCATATTCACCAATTGCTGCATACGCGATTTCATCGGTTCAACCATTTCGGAGAGAATAAGGTTGCCTGAATAAAGTTTGTACTCAGTGCCGGTTTTGGCAACAATCAAAAATGAATGCATGTGGCCTTTGCTATCGCGGGCACCGTGTATTGAAATGTTTTGAAGCAGTTCGATGAGCATGCCGCACACTCGCTTCATGGTTGACCTTTTATCGCCAATCTCAAGCACACTGCTCTCAATAAACTTCAGGGTATTCTCAACTTTAGCCGTATCGAAATCGCCGAAGTGCGAGAAAAGAAGGGTAGCACTATCGCCGACAGCAATAACCCTCGTAACCAAGTCGTGGTAAATATCTTTTAGAGCATCCAGCTTTTGACCTGTAATAGACGTCATACCGATAGACGGAAAAGGTTGGTTGGGGTTAGCATTGCGTTCACTCATCGGCAAAGGGTCAAAGTCGGTCTACAAAAATAGACAAAACATAGACGAATCCAAATATTTATCCGACAAGTTCTCAACGAAGATACAAATGCAATCTGGCTATCCTTCCATTTTTAGTTAAATGGAAAGTAGCATTTATGAACATTGAGATTCTGTCAGAATTTTATTTAAAAACCTGATAATCATAGATTTTTTGTTTTTTAAACACAAGTGAATCGTTCATATCTCGAGCAAGTGCTTAGATGGTGCATGTATAAAGTAAGTGCCGATAAAAGCTTTTTGGGCAAAAAAGCGCCCTCCAAAAAGAATTTTTATGGTTGTAAATCCATTACAATCCGGAGTTCATCCTTTGCATCATCAATCACGTAAAACCGTTTAAAAATGAACACGATGAACACATTGCCGGAAGTTAAAAAGTACGTAGACAGCTTTGCTCGTCCGGAAGGATTTAACAACTACGCCTGGGAGGTAACAAAAAAGCTCGCATTGGAAGCATGGGAGAGTTATTTAGAAAAGCGTCCGTTTCGCCGCCAAATCAACTACATGTGTAAGGAGTTCTATGCCATGATTCGTCGCCCGGAGGATGGAGAGTATATTTTACCAAGGAATAGTTTTCGGATGCTGGGAAACTGCTAATAAGTGGTTAACGACTGTTGACGAATGAAGAGTGCATAGCTAATGCTCCTTCTGTCCATCTCATTCGTTACACTTCTCAAAGCTCCTCCTTCAAAAACTTGCCCGTCCAGCTGCCTTTCACCTTACTCACGGCTTCAGGAGTTCCGGTTGCTATAATTTGTCCGCCGCCGTGCCCGCCTTCTGGCCCCACATCAATGAGGTGGTCGGCCACCTTTATGACATCCATATTGTGCTCAATGACCAAGACCGTGTTGCCCCGGTCAACCAATCGGTTGAGCACATTAATCAACATCTGAACATCCTGAAAATGAAGGCCGGTTGTAGGCTCATCCAGTATATAGAGCGTATTGCCGGTATCGCGTTTTCCAAGTTCGGTTGAAAGCTTTACGCGTTGGGCTTCGCCTCCGCTCAAGGTAGTAGAGTGTTGCCCAAGGGTGATGTAGCCCAGGCCCACGTCTTGAAGAGTCTTCACGACATGACGTATTCTCGGGTGGGCATCAAAAAACTCTACCGCCTGGTCAACGGTCATGTCCAATACATCGGAAATGCTTTTCCCTTTGTATCGAACTTCCAATGTCTCTCGGTTGTAGCGTTTGCCTGCGCATATTTCACAACCTACCAGCACATCGGGTAAGAAATTCATTTCAATGGTTTTAACACCGGCGCCCTTGCATGTTTCGCATCGTCCGCCACTGACGTTAAATGAGAATCTGCCGGGCTGATAGCCGCGAATCTTGGCTTCGGGAAGGGCGGCATACAAATTTCGGATATCCGTAAAAATGCCTGTGTAGGTGCTCGGGTTGCTGCGCGGTGTGCGCCCAATCGGGCTTTGATCGATTTCAATTACTTTGTCTAAATGCTCAAGTCCCTTTATGGCTTTGTAGGGCAACGGCTTCTTTACACCGTTGTAGAAATGTCGATTCAGAATAGGGTAGAGGGTATGCTCAATCAATGATGACTTACCGCTGCCGCTTACTCCTGTAACTCCCACAAACATCCCCAATGGAATTTCGAGGTTTACATTGTTGAGGTTATGGCCGGAAGCACCTGTGAGTACTAGTTTTTTCTTGTTGCCTTTGCGGCGTTCGGAGGGGATTTCAATGCGTAAATCCCCGCGCAGGTAACGCGCGGTTACGCTGTCTTGTTCGATCAGTTCATTGGGTTTGCCTTGCGTCATGATGCGGCCTCCATGCATACCGGCGCCCGGCCCAATATCAATGAGGTGATCACTTTGCAGCATCATGTCGCGGTCGTGCTCAACCACGATAACGCTGTTGCCTCCGTCGCGCAGCGCCTGAAGTGAGGCAATCAGTTTGTGATTGTCGCGCTGGTGCAATCCAATACTAGGTTCATCCAGAATATAGAGTACTCCCACGAGTTGAGAACCAATTTGAGTGGCCAGTCGAATGCGCTGTGCTTCGCCGCCACTGAGTGTGCGTGCACTGCGGTGCAAGGTGAGATAGTCCAAACCCACATCGACCAAAAAGCGCAAACGGTTGCGGACTTCTTTTAATGGTTCTTGCGCAATGGCCAACTGGCGTTGGGTCATTTTGTGCTCAACGCCTTCAAGCCAGGCAATCAACTCATGCATTCCCATCGAAGCAAGCTCAGAGATATTCTTGTTGCCGATTCGGAAGAAGAGTGCCTCTTTCTTCAGTCGGGCACCTGAGCATTCCGGACAAGGTATTTTGTTCATGAAACTCTCCGCCCAGCGTCGCAATGCGGGAGAACTGTCTTCATCAATTTGCTTCTCAATTTGAGCTATGATGCCTTCGTACTTTATTTGATAGGTCACATTACCTCCTGTGGTAACATCAAACAATTCCTCTGAGCCATAAAGCAGCGCATTGATGACTTCTTCATCGATATCGGAAATCGCAGTGGTCAAACTATAACCATAGTGCTTTACGACAGCCTCCACTTGCTGAAACGACCAGTTATTCTTGCCTTCGCCGAGAGGAGCAATTCCTCCCTTTTTAATGGATCGCGAAGGATCGGGAATGATCTTCTCCATGTCTACCTCGGCTACTTCGCCCAAACCGCTGCAATGCGGACAAGCACCGTAAGGCGAGTTGAACGAAAAGAGATTGGGCTCAGGTTCCGCATATGCAACACCCGAAGTGGGGCACATCAAATGGCGGCTGAAGTGTTTCAGCGCGGGTGTGGCTGCTTTCTTTCCTGATTTTTTAAGAGTTTCCTCCGCATGAGGCATCACCATGAGCGTGCCTTTACCAAGTTTAAGCGCTGTATTTACCGTTTGTCGTATACGCGTTAATTCGCTATCGGAAGCACTTTTCTTGCCTTCCGGCAATGGACCGATGGCCAAACGGTCGACCACCAGTTCAATGTCGTGAATTTTGTAGCGATCCACTTTATGGCCCTTCGTGAGTTCTACTATTTCGCCGTCTATACGAGCACGCAAATAGCCTTGCTTCATAATCGACTCAAAAAGCTCCCGGTAATGTCCCTTTCGCCCTTTGACCAACGGTGCCAGAATCACAATTTTACCATTGGCGTATTCCTGACGGATGAGCTGAATGATTTGATCATCGGTATACCGTACCATGGGCTCGCCCGTAACATAACTGTATGCATCGGAAGCGCGGGCATAAAGAAGTCGGAGGAAATCGTAAATTTCTGTAATAGTGCCTACGGTTGAGCGAGGATTGCGGCTTACGGTTTTTTGCTCTATGGAAATGACGGGCGACAAACCATTGATTTTGTCTACATCGGGGCGCTCCATCTCGCCGATGAACTGGCGGGCGTACGCTCCAAAGGTCTCAATGTATCGACGCTGTCCTTCCGCATAGATGGTATCAAAGGCAAGTGATGACTTTCCGCTGCCACTCAACCCGGTTATAACCACGAGTTGATTGCGCGGAATAGTAACATCAATGTTCTTCAGGTTGTGCTCGCGAGCACCTATTACTTCTATTTGCTCTTCGCCCATTTGCATAGGGCAAAGATGAACCAGCCAGGGTGAAAACACGAATTGATTCTGTTACAATTAGTCAACAATCACATTGACTCTTTAGAGCTCCATCTGTAGTATGTTTGTCACCCTTGGCCACGAACTATGCTTTTTCACACGTCTGCATTTCTTGTTTTTTTTCTGACGGTCTTCACCTTGCATTGGTGGGTAGTAAAACGTTCTGTGCGTTGGCAAAACGTGCTGCTTCTGCTAGCTAGCTATTTCTTTTATGGATGTTGGGATTGGCGATTTGTTGCCTTGCTTTTGTTCTCTACCTTATTGGATTATTACACGGGTATAAAAATAGGCAGCACCGAAAATGATCACAAGCGTAAGACCTGGCTTTGGATCAGCGTGGGGATCAACGTTGGGCTTCTCGGGGTTTTCAAATACTATGATTTTTTCGCGCTTTCGCTGGCCGATTTAATGGCTTCACTCGGATATAAGGTGGATGTAGTGACATTAGAATTGATTTTACCGGTGGGAATTTCTTTTTACACGTTTCACGGACTTAGCTATGTGCTCGACATCTACCACAGGCGCATTGAACCCGATCGAAACTTGGTTGATTACTCCCTTTTTGTAAGTTATTTTCCTTTGCTGGTGGCTGGGCCCATTGAGCGAGCCACCCATTTGCTTCCTCAGTTGAAAGTTTCAAGGATATTTAATTATTCAAGCGCTGTAATTGGATTACGATTGATTTTATGGGGCGTCTTTAAGAAGGTAGTCGTTGCTGATTCATGTGGTATTTACGTTGACTTCGCTCATGAACATGTATTTGAATTATCAGGCAGCTCCTTATTCATTGCCGCCGTGTTGTTTTCATTTCAGATTTATGGGGATTTTTCGGGATATTCGGATATGGCTTTGGGCGTTTCAAGGCTTTTTGGAATTCAGCTGATAGAGAATTTTAAAGCCCCCTATTTCTCATCTAGTCTATCAGAGTTTTGGTCTCGATGGCATATTTCTTTGACTAACTGGTTCCGGGATTACATATACATACCTTTGGGTGGCAATAAAGGAGGATTCTTTATAGCCTCTAGAAACATCTTGATAATTTTCTTGTTGAGCGGTTTCTGGCACGGGGCAAATTGGACATTTATTCTATGGGGATTCTTAAATGCACTGCTAATTTTAGTGGAGCGTTGGCTTTCTAAAAACATGTTGAGTGATGCCATTAAACAAAGAACATCACTCTTGACACTATTAGCCGCTCCTATGAGAATTGGTTTTGTTTTTTTTATAGTCACCCTTCTTTGGGTCCTCTTTAGGTCTGAAAATATTTATGTGGCATTTTCCTATGTGCGAGGGATTTTCAATTCTGATCTGTTAATGTTTCCTAGTTTGACGCAATTTGCATCGCTAACTATACAACCTGTTTTTTTGATGGTGATGTTACTGGTGTTTTTTTTCTTCGAGTTTTTGGGGAGGGAAAAGTCATATACTCTTGAGTTCTTAGAAGGTTTAAAGTGTCGTTTCATACGATTTTTAATTTATTACATTCTAATTATGTCGACTTTTTTCAACCCTTCAGTAACAGAGACATTTATCTATTTCCAATTTTAAGAAATGCATCGATTTATAAAAAAACTGTTGCTTTTGTTTTTGCCTCTATTAACAGTGTTGTTGGTGTTGGATTTATATCTAATAAATAATTTGTCTTCATATCTAAATTCTGCTGATGAGGTTTCCGTTTGGTCAGAAATACGAGAAGGGAAGATTGATTGTGAGATAGCTATATATGGTTCTTCAAGAGCATGGAATCAAATTAATCCTCAAGTATTGGAAGATAAACTAGGATTATCAGCATACAATTTTGGTATCGATGGTCATAATTTTCGTTTGCAATACCTGAGACATTTGAAGCTTATACAAAGCGGAGTCAAACCTAAAATCATAGTTCATTCTGCGGATGTTTTCACCTTTGAGAGAAGAGAAAAGCTATACAATAGAAATCAGTTCATACCTAATATGCTGTGGGATTTTGAAACATATTATTATACGTCTCCTTATAAGGGCTTTGAGTTGGTTGACTACGTTATTCCTCTAGTTCGTTTTAGACATCTTTTATCAATTCGAAATCCATTGAATGAAAACTCATCCATTTCCAGAGAAAAAGGTTTTTATGGTTTGAAGGGAAGTTGGACTGATGATTTTGAGAAAGCTAAAGAGATTTGGGGTAATTATGAGGTCAAGTTTGATTCCGAAACTTTAGAGATGTATGAAAAGTTTCTTTCTGAATGCAAAAATGATAGTATTCAGGTTGTTATTGTTTATACTCCGGAATATATAGAAGGTCAGTCTTTTGTAATCAATAGAGCTGAAGTTTTATCAAGGTTGAAGGATTTTGCAAAGAAGTATGAAATCGTTATTCTAGATTATTCGGATTCATATCTGTCTAATGACAAGTATTGTTTTCATAATGTTTCTCATCTCAACGAAGAAGGAGCTTTGGTTTTTTCCAATGTTCTTGCAGATCATTTGTTAGAGGTGCTGTCGAGGTAGTCTGCGGATCATAGGGTATTACAGCGCATTATCTGATGTGATTTTAATGATTCGCTGAAGCTGTTAGTATATTCGCATGCTCAAACGCTATTATGACATCATCATCCAGCCGACTTATTGGTATTGACGTGGCCTATGTGATAGCACTGATAGGTTGTGTGCTGTATGGCTTCACATACACCATTGGTGACCTGGTGCAAAATTCTTTGTCGCATACCAAGTTCAATGTTTTTTTCGATGTTTTCCCGGCTTTGTTTTTCTTTCTCAATGGATTTACGGTAACGCTTACCATGCGCGACCGCCGCATCAGCAGCAGGAAGTTGCTGGGCTATTCCGGAAAAAGGGGGTCAGTGCTGATTATCTTCGGATTGATTTTTTGTAGTATTTGGCCAATGAACATTTTTGTAGCATCGGGTTTGATGTTCCTTGTCATTCCATTTGTAGCTCAGTGGAACGACGTGTTGATTCGGGTTATAACGCTACTCACTATCGTATTGGGAATTAGCCTGCTTTTCCTCGATGTGCCGGCCCACACCACCTATAGCGTGCCCTCATTGGGTGGAGGTGAAATTTACAATGGACTTGGATTTCTGTTTTTTAATGGGTACTACTCACTCTTGCCGTGGATTGTTTTCTTCTTTGCCGGTCTCATTTTTGGCCGAACCGATGTTCGCCCGAAAGGGTTGCTGCCTCCTTCTAGCGCTGTAGGAATAGCTCTCATTGTTTTTAGTTTCCTGGTTGATCGATACGCGAAGATTTTGGACACAGACTCCTTGTTACTGCGTCGTTCAGATTTGTTTTTCATGAATATTCGCTTGCTGTTTCCCGCCTTCTGCATATATGGAATTGGCGTATCAGTTGTGATGCTGAATAGTTGTATTTTCTTTTTTAGAAAGCTGAGTGCTCCTTCAGCACTAAAGTTTATTCAAACTATTTCGTCGATGAAATACAGCGTGGTATTGTTT
>CALQJP020000017.1 GCA_943330925.2 Chryseobacterium gleum | reverse complement strand
GTGCTATACCACCAATAAGCTGCACGTCGTAGTGCACCATATCCCAGGTGGTGCGGTTACCGGCAGCAATCCAGTTGTTTTTCCAAATTGCAGATTCGCCTTCGATGGTGACATAATCTTTCGAAGCAATCGTTGCCAATTGCTTATCGAAATCGCTTGCTGTAAGACGTATCTCAGCGTTTTCTTTGAGTCGACGAGCTGTTTCTCGAACGATCGCAAATGTTTCCGGGAGTATTTCAATGAGAACCTCTTCTATCTGCTTGTCGATGTCCTTTTCAAGCTTATCGATTTGAGCGAAGATGGCCTCTTTTTGTTCGAGCTCTGTTCCCGGCAAGGCTTCGGCTTGCACTTTCAGTTGAGCAACTTCTTCCTCTCCGGATGCTATACGAGTTTTGATGTGTAGTTTGAGCTTTTCGGTGCGGCTGCGCAATTCGTCGTGCGAAATGGCAGTGAGGCTTTGTCCGAATTGTTTGATTTGTTCAACAACCGGGTTAATATCCTTCAGGTCCTGCTGCGATTTGTCGCCCAGAATTTTCTTGAGGATTTTATTGATAGTTCCAATCATAATGTGAAGTATAACCTGTTCCTAAAAAGAACGGATGCAAATTTAGTATGCTGCGGGCCGCGGCGAAGCGAAAAATAGTGCCATCGGGCGGTTAACTGACAGGCTGTCGCTGAAGAGCGCGTTATGGGGGTTAGTCGCTGATAATCATGCATGACGGCTGTCATGTTAAAAAGTAAGCTCGGTTGTCAATTGTTTCTTTTCGAGTTCAAGGAGATTTTGGATAACCTTTGACAACATCGTATCCTACGTTTTTCGAGAAGCCTATCTGGTTGATTTTCGGAGGAAATGATGGCTGAGTATATTACCTTTTAGTTGTTAACCGAACCAAAAACGCCCGAAATGGAATCAGTGGCTGAAATCGCATTGCAAGAAAACATGACTCTACACACAGAGGAACCCATTCTCAAAGAGAATCCCGATCGTTTTGTATTATTCCCGATAGTTCACCATGACATTTGGCACTTCTACAAGAAGAGTGAAGCCAATTTCTGGACTGCGGAGGAGATTGACCTGGAAGCCGACCTGGTTGACTGGAATACGAAGCTCACCAGCGACGAGCGTCATTTCATTAAGCATGTGCTAGCGTTTTTTGCAGCCAGCGACGGCATCGTGAATGAGAATTTGGCTGAGAACTTCGTGCGTGAAGTTCAATACACCGAGGCTAAGTTTTTCTATGGGTTTCAGATTATGATGGAGAACATTCACAGCGAAACGTATTCGTTGTTGATTGACACCTATATCAAAGACACGAAGGACAAAGCGTATTTGTTCAAGGCAGTTGATACACTCGATTGTGTTCGCAAGAAGGCGGATTGGGCGTTGCGCTGGATAAAGAACGGAACCTTTGCGGAACGTCTTGTTGCTTTTGCAGCGGTGGAAGGAATCTTTTTCAGTGGTTCATTCTGCAGCATTTTCTGGTTGAAGAAGCGTGGATTGATGCCGGGCTTGACTTTCTCGAATGAGTTGATCAGCCGTGACGAAGGATTGCATTGTGATTTCGCTTGTTTGTTATACAATAAGCACATCATCAATAAACTATCGAATGAACGTATTCTGGAAATCATTACGAACGCAGTAGAAATTGAGAAGGAGTTCATTATCGATGCCTTGCCGGTGAAGCTCATTGGCATGAACAGCGACTTGATGGCGCAGTACATTGAGTTTGTTGCCGACCGTTTGTTGGCCGAATTGGGCAACGACCGGGTGTATAACAAGAGCAATCCATTCGATTTTATGGAAATGATTTCTCTTCAAGGAAAAACCAACTTTTTCGAGAAGCGAGTAGGCGATTACCAGAAGGCGGGTGTGTTGGCCGATAAGGATAAGCAGACCTTCTCGCTGGACGAGGATTTTTAAGCGTGTTATCGGCTCTTAAGAAAAAATAGAAGAGCAAACAAAATAAGTTTTCACATTTTATCGATGTGAATAATTACCTCCGGATTCTTAAAAACAACCCCTGTTGTTTTTTTGAGAATTCGCCACCTAAACACTTTCATTGCACTCTCGTTTGGGAGCAATCTTTTCTCGACAAAAAGATTGTTGTAAGCGAGGTGTCCTCTGCGGAAGTACGAGGGTGTTAGCCAAGCCCGCCGAAGGTGGGTGCCTAGAAGGGAAGGGATCCTTTTTAGGTAGTAAGTTGGAAAATCCCGACCAAACACAATTCAAAAAAACTAACTATATGTTCGTTGTAAAAAGAGATGGCCATAAGGAGACGGTGAAGTTCGACAAGATCACCGCACGCGTTGCCAAGCTGTGCTACGGTTTAAATCCCATTGTTGACTCTGTAAAGGTTGCCATGAAGGTAATTGAAGGAGTTTATGACGGTGTTACTACCAGTGAGCTTGACAACCTGGCAGCTGAAATTGCTGCTACCAACACTGCTACGCACCCCGACTATGCCTTGCTTGCTTCGCGTATTGCGGTGAGCAACCTGCACAAAAACACGAAGAAATCATTCAGTCAGGTGATGACTGACTTGTATTACTACCTGGACCCAAAGACAGGTGCCAATGCAGGTTTGATTGCGGACGATGTGTACAAGGTGATTATCGATAATGCGCCCATTTTGGACAGCACAATCATCTATGACCGCGATTTCAATTTTGATTACTTCGGTTTCAAAACACTGGAGCGTTCGTATTTGTTGAAGATGAACGGCAAGGTTGCCGAGCGTCCACAGCAGTTGTTCATGCGCGTTGCCGTTGGTATTCACAAGGAAGATATTACCGAGGCAATCAAGACTTACAACATGCTGAGCGAAGGTTGGTTTACACACGCTACTCCAACGTTGTTTAACGCGGGTACTCCGAAACCACAAATGAGCTCATGCTTCTTGTTGCAAATGCAAAGCGATAGCATCGAGGGCATCTACAATACACTCAAGCAAACCGCTCTCATTTCACAAAGTGCCGGCGGTATTGGTTTGAGCATTCACAACGTGCGCGCTAAAGGTTCATACATTAAAGGAACCAACGGAACCAGCAATGGTATTGTGCCCATGTTGAAGGTGTTCAACGACACAGCTCGTTACGTAGATCAGGGTGGTGGAAAGCGCAAGGGGTCTTTTGCTATTTACCTCGAGCCATGGCATGCGGATGTATATGATTTCCTCGATCTGAAGAAGAACCACGGTAAAGAAGAATCACGTGCGCGTGATTTGTTCTATGCCTTGTGGATTCCGGATTTGTTCATGCAGCGTGTGAAGGAAGATGGAGTGTGGACATTGATGTGCCCCAATGAGTGCCCCGGATTGTCGGACGCATGGGGTCCGGAATTTGAAGCGCTCTACACAAAGTATGAAACAGAAGGTAAGGGACGTCAAACCATCAAAGCGCAAGATTTGTGGTTCAAGATTCTCGAGTCGCAAATTGAAACCGGAACTCCTTACATGCTCTATAAAGATGCTGCCAACAGCAAGAGCAACCAAAAGAACCTGGGCACTATCAAGAGCTCCAACCTCTGCACCGAAATTATGGAGTACACAGCTCCTGATGAGATTGCAGTGTGCAATTTGGGTTCTATCGCATTGCCTAAGTTCGTGAAGGATGGCAAGTTTGATCATCATAAATTGTTTGATGTGGCTTACCAACTCACGATTAACCTGAATAAGATAATTGACGGTAACTTCTATCCGGTGCCCGAAACCAAGAAGAGCAACATGCGTCACCGCCCCATCGGAATTGGAGTGCAGGGCTTGGCAGATGCCTTCATTCTGATGCGTTATCCATTCGATGGCGCAGAGGCACGTCAAATGAACAAGGAAGTTTTCGAGACCATTTACTACGCAGCGGCTACTGCCTCGAAGGATTTGGCCAAGTTGGATGGTGCGTACGAGACGTTCCCCGGGTCACCTGCAAGCCAAGGCATTCTTCAGTTTGATATGTGGAATGTAGCACCTACTTCACGTTGGGAGTGGGATGTGTTGAAGGAAGAAATCAAGCAACACGGTATGCGTAATTCGCTGTTGTTGGCTCCAATGCCAACGGCTAGTACAGCGCAGATTTTGGGTAACAACGAGTGCTTTGAACCTTATACAAGCAATATCTACACACGCCGCGTTTTGGCCGGTGAATACATCATCGTAAACAAGCATTTGCTGCGCGACTTGGTGAATTTGGGCTTGTGGAATGAAGACTTGAAAAACAAATTGATTTCAGCGAATGGCTCGGTGCAGAACATCGAAGAAATTCCAGACAATTTGAAGGCTTTGTACAAAACAGCATGGGAGCTTTCACAGAAGGCCATCATCGATATGTCAGCTGATCGTGGTGCATACATCTGCCAGAGCCAGTCATTGAATGTGTTCATGGAGAATGCGAACTTCGGTAAACTATCGTCGATGCACTTCTATGCATGGGAGCGCGGTTTGAAAACCGGCATGTACTACCTGCGCACGAAGGCAGCGACAGACGCAATCAAGTTCACCGTTGACAAGAAATACAAAACAGAAACGATCCCTGCGCAGGCTGAAACAGTTATGGCGAAAGCCACAGCGGCAGCGTATGCGGTAGAGCCTGCATTGGTAGAGCCGCAATCGGCCCAGATGACTCTTGAAATGTCGGCAACGGCAGGAATGAGTGCAGAAGAGATGGCGCATAACCAAGCTGCTATTTCATGCTCACTCGACAATCCTGATTCGTGTGAGATGTGCAGTGGCTAGAAACCGATTGTTGTTCGGAGCGAGAAATAAATTGATGCTCGCCCGCACAAGTAACTGTTGATTTACTGATCTACCCCGGAGGAAACTCCGGGGTTTTTTTATTGGGAGAATGGCATCGAAAGGTGTAAAAGAGTGCATCTTTGTGGTTCACATAAAATCACCACGAAACATGTCAAAACAACTCTGGATTATGGATCCTGCGCACAGTGAAGTTACTTTCAAAGTGCGCCATATGATGATTACCAACGTCAGCGGAACATTTGAGAATAGCACGGGCTCAATGAATTCGGATGCGCCGGATTTTTCGGATGCAGAATTGCAGTTTGAAGCAGAGGTAGCATCGGTTAATACGCGCAACAGTCAGCGCGATGAGCACTTGCGCACCAACGAGTTTTTCGATGCAGCTACGCATCCAACCTTGCGTTTTGATGCAGGAAAGTTGGAGAAGACAGGCGATAAGAATTATGTGCTGCATGGCGATATCACCATACGTGGTGTGAAAAAGTCTATTTCTATGCAAGTGAATTATACCGGTTTAGTGGTTGATCCATGGGGTCTTACAAGAGCCGGATTTGAAATTTCCGGGTCGTTGATGCGCGCTGATTTTGGCTTGCATTGGAACGCAAATACGGAGGATGGCAGCATTGTACTTTCTGATGAGGTGAAACTCCTCATCAACGTGCAGATGATTAAGCAGGTTTAGTACAGGCTTCATCATGGCTCTTGAAGACAGTGCATTTATCCGAAAAGCGTTCAAAACAGAGAAGGAAATTCACATTGCGTTGGGTTTCCTGCTGGGATGTCTGATTTCGGCGCTCATTACCTACATCGAAGCTGAATGGTCGTTGACTGAAATTACCCTTGCCGGTTTGTGGCAGGTACACATCAGCACCCCAGCCTGCTGGGTGGCCGATTTGGCGCCGTTTGCCATTGCATTCTATTCTTGGTTTGGCAGTAGAAAAATAGACATTGCCAATCGAGCGGCTACCGATGCCAACGAGCGCTACGAGCAAATGGCGGTGCTGCGGCAGATGGCCGAAAGTTCGAGTCGCTCGAAGAGCGAGTTTTTGGCGAATATGTCGCATGAAATTCGGACACCGATGAATGCCATCATCGGAATGAACTATCTGATGGGCAAAACGCCCCTGAGTGAAAAGCAAGTTGACTACCATCGGAAGATCGATGTATCGGCCAAGAACCTGCTTCGCATTATCGATGACATCCTGGATTTTTCGAAGATAGAAGCCGGTAAGCTTACGCTTGAAGCCGATACTATGGCAATTGCAGAAGTGGTGTCGGAAGTGGCCGATGCTGTGAATGTAAAACTGCAGCACAAATCGGAAGTTGAGTTTATCACGTATGTAGATGTGGCTATACCACGCTATGTATTGGGTGATAGTTTGCGATTACGCCAGGTGTTGCTCAACCTTACCGACAATGCCGCGAAGTTTACAGAGCGCGGCGAAATTCGTGTGATGGCGAAGCTGCTGAAATCGCTCCCCTACGGATGCATTGTGAATTTCAGTATTCGAGATTCCGGCATAGGTATTACAGAAACTCAACTCAATAATCTGTTCAATCCGTTTCAACAGGCCGACTTGTCGACCACGCGGAAGTATGGAGGAACCGGCCTGGGTTTGACTATTTGTCGCCGCATAGTAGAGATGATGGATGGTGAGCTTACAGCAACAAGTGAATCGGGTGTTGGCTCGGAATTTACCTTCAATGCGTTTTTCTCAAATGCAGAAGCACCTGAAGAGGCATTACCGATGCCCAATTATGGCTTGACCGCATTGCTCGCAGATGACTCTGAAAGTGCGCGCATGGTATTAACAGAGATGCTGGAGTCGCTTGGATTCAATGTACTCGTAGCCGAAAACGCACCGGATGCAAAAAAAATCTGGAATGAAGTGCTGGAGCGAGGAGAGGAAATCGCACTGCTTGTAGTTGATTGGAAGATGCCCGGTATGACCGGATTGGAATTGGTAAAGGATATCAAGGACGGTGCTCCCGAAAAAGTGCCATCGGTTGTAATGGTTACATCACATGGTGCGGAGGCTGTGCGCGACGCACTCAATAAGAATTTGGTGGATGGCCTTCTGATAAAGCCAATCGGAATTTCTACGTTGAATGACACCATCGCAGATGTGTTACAACAGGATCAAAGGCGTATTCGATCGAAACGAGAAGAAGTTGACTATATGGGGTTGTACAGGCAGCATCTGAAAGGAGTTCGCTTGCTGCTGGTTGAAGACAATGAGATAAACATGGATCTCGCTACGGAACTGCTCGAAGATGTTGGGGCGCATGTAGATGCTGCGGTAAACGGTATCATGGCTGTGGAAATGACACAGGGACAGTCGTATGATTTGGTGCTCATGGATATTCAGATGCCCGAGATGGACGGCCTTGCAGCCACTCGCGAAATCAGAACACGCGTGAAGGCCGATGAATTGCCGATTGTTGCCATGACGGCGCATGCTATAAAGGGCGAGTATGAAAAGAGTTTGGCAGCCGGCATGAACGACCACATCACCAAGCCCATCGATCCCGATGTGCTTTACCGAACGTTGGTCAAACACATCCGAGGTATATCAATAGATTCGGTAGTAACTGAGGGTGCAGAGCGAACGAAGTCAGCGATTCAAATAACGGGATTGAAATATGAAGAAGGGCTGAAGCGATCGGGTTCGAAGAAAGCATCTTATCATGCGTTGCTGCTGAAGTTTGGTAATCGATATGTGAACGTTGCCACTGAAGTGCGCACTATGGTTATGAATAGCGACGTATCCGGTTTGGCCGACTATCTGCACACGCTCGCCGGAGTAAGCGGCAATGTAGGGGCTACGGACGTGTATGAGTTATCGAGCAAACTTTCGGTTCAATTGAAGTCTGCAAAGGATGCAGGGGAGCAGAAGATTCGGGTCGATCTCATATCTCAAATGCAATTGCTGACGGTGAAGTTGGATGAACTGATTGGATCAATTCGAGATAAGATAAAGCCGGAAGTTGCCACAAGAGATGTTGCAAAAGAAACAGTGGAAAGAAATTGGAGTGAGTTTGCCATTCAACTGAAAGCGTCCATATCCGAAAACGATTCGGTTGCGTTGGATATGATTGAGGAGGCGTTGTCCAATGGCGGTGAAGGAGCTGCTGTTACTTGCCTGAAGGAAGTTCAAACGTCATTGTCTGATTTCAATTTCGACAAGGCCCTCGAGCAAATCAACCGAGGTATTGATGACGGATTGTTTCGTTAATTCAACTCATCGCCGCGCAAAGCCCTAAAGTGTTTGCGCGATTCCACAACATACAGACTTGCGGGAAATTCCGTGATGAGCTTTTCGAAGAGCGACATTGCTTTTGCGTTGTCTTTGTAGACTTGCTCTTGCAACAACGCCAGCTTGAACAATGCATCGTCGGCGGTGATGTCTGCGAAGTGAAGGTCAACCACATTTTGGTATAAATCTCTGGCCAAGTCGAATTGCGCTTGCTTCATATAAATAGAAGCCTTCAGCATTTTTATTTCGTCGGTCAGGCTGTGTGCCGGATATTCCGTAAGGATGGAGTCGAGGGTGGTAATGCACTCGTCGTATCTGTTCTGATAGGCAAGCAAATCGGCGCGCGCATACATCATCATGGGTGCAGTAGTAGTGTCCATGTTGAAGTTGTCGGTAATGAGCAGCGAAAGGTCGATGGCGTCGTTCGAAATCAATTTGGAGGTCGAAGCTTTGAGCGCGTCGAGTTGGCCTTGCGCCCATTCGAAATCGCCGGTGAAATAGGATATTCTGGCATTCCGAAACTTCGCTTCATTGCCCAGAACGTCGTCTTTAAAATCGAGTTCGACTTGCGAAAAAAGCAACGAAGCATCCCAAATATCACCATTGAACACTTGTACATCGCCAAGTTCCAATTTGCAGAGTGCTTGAGTTTTATTGAAAATACCGGGCAATGCGATGGCGTCGCGCAGCAGCGCTACCGCATCGGTCGATTTCTTTAAATGAAAGGCTTGCACATGAGCCAGCTCCTTCATAAGAATCGCAGTTTCGTGTGTGCGGCCAATTTCAGCGAGTGCACCGATGTAATCGTTTTCCAGTTGGCTATACAGTGCTGAATCGCTGCCCGGTTTTTGGGCGAGCTCTTCTTTTGATACCTGGAGTTTTTCGATGCGAGCCGTGATGTAGTAATCGGAGGCCGGACCTTTTTCAATAACTGCCTGGTAGGCCCTGCGTGCTGTTTCGAAATCGCCGTTGTTCATGGCGAGTTGGGCCAGGTTGATCAGGCGACTTCCGTTTTCGTTTTGTCGCTTATCGAGTGCAATCGATTGGATGAGGGCGGAAGCAAAATCTTTCTTTTGCATGAAAAGCCATGCAAGCATTTCAGCATAGATTGTTTGATCCGGAAATTTCTGAGCCCGCTTGAGTAAGGCGGTTTTCAGCATCTCCATATTCTCCGCATTTTCTTCCAGGTTCAGCAAGCGGTTGAAGGAGTTTTGCACCGTTTGCAGGTAATGAGGCTCCTCACCGATGAGGTCCAGAAATGCTTCTGTCATGCCGACATAATCGCCCAAGTTGCCTTTCATATTGGCAACTTCATACGTGAAGTTATAGCCATCTTTCGATTGCTCCCTGCCTTTTTCGTAGACCTTGAGTGCGTAATCGTATTCGTTGATAAGCCCGAATTCATTGGCTAGTCGTTGAATATTGGAGCGCGTAGGTTCAACTCTTTTCACGGCCTCGTCGAATTGTTCTTTCGCTTTTTCGGGCAAATTGAATTTTAGGTAGAGGTCGCCGAGCTTCACATATCCAACGCCATCTTTTGCGTCTTCCTTGATCTTCTTTTTCGCCATTTTTTCGGCTTCTTCGAAGTCGCGCAGTTCTATCAACGTGTTGAGATAGTTATTGAATACCTTGGAAGTCTTATTGGTTTTATAGATTTTCTCGTAGTAAAGTTTGGCCTGCTCAAACATGCCTTGGTTGTAGTAATAGTCAGCCAATTCCATGTCCGTTTCCTGCGCGCTGGCAGCAATTCCGCAAAGCATAATTCCGAATACGAATAACAAATGCTTTATCATGGTTGTTTTTGTTGGGGTATGGCAAGTTTCCAATTCAGAATGGTATCGTTGAGCAAGCTCCACGTTTCGTGAACCGTTTTTTGTTGTTGCATCCATTCGTTGATTTTGGCATGCCACTGCTGCTGCTTGCCAACGAGGTTTTGCAGCACAGTGTCTGCATAGAGTTCGTTGATTTCGCGGTTCATTCTATCGTGCGTTGACCGGTCGGCCAGCGTATTGCGAAATGCATACAGTTCGTTTTCTAACTGGTCTTTTCGATAGTGAAGAGAGTCTTTCCATTGTTCAAGCGTCGCCACTTTTTTGCGATAGTCGCCATACCGAAGCAACGCCTCGGCCATGTTCTGTTTCATGTCACCTCGAAAATTCTTTTGGATGTACTTCAATTGTCGGGTGATGGAGTCGGAAATTTGCAGCGAACCCGAATCGAGCAATTGTACTGTCGCATCCATGGCCAGGTGCAGCGAATCAATTGCATGAATCTCGTTGTCGAAATTTCGGGGTTCATTGCACGCGTGCACCAGCGCAATTGCGGCAGCAACCATGAACAATTGAATATGCTTAGAGAATCGCATGGCAGCTAAGTTAACCCATGCCGCGTGGCTCATGGGTGATGAATTATGAAAAAATCAAAAACCTCGCTTGCTTCGACATCGTTCAAGTGTCGTCTTCTCAGCAGCGAATTATTTACGGATCATGTCGAAGCCTGTGTATGGCACAAGGGCAGCGGGAATGCGAATGCCTTCAGCGGTTTGATTGTTTTCAAGCAACGAAGCAACGATGCGAGGTAAGGCAAGCGCACTGCCATTGAGCGTATGCACCAGTTGGGCCTTACCATCACTGTTTTTGAAACGGCATTTTAATCGGTTGGCCTGAAACGTTTCGAAGTTGGAGGTTGAGCTAACTTCCAACCAACGCTCTTGGGCGCCGCTCCACGCTTCAAAATCGTAGGTAAGTGCAGAGGTGAAGCCCATGTCGCCACCGCACAAGCGAATGACACGGAAGTGGAGTTCGAGTTTCTGAAGGATACCTTTCACGTGCTCCACCATTTCATCGAGAATGCGGTAGGAATGGTCGGGGTGCACCAACTGCACGATTTCAACTTTATCGAATTGATGCAGGCGATTGAGGCCGCGCACGTGAGCTCCCCAGCTGCCGGCCTCGCGACGGAAGCACGGCGTATAGCCGGTCATTTTTACGGGCAGTTGTTCTTCTTTGAGAATTACATCGCGATATAGGTTGGTGAGTGGCACTTCGGCTGTGGGTATGAGGTACAGATCGTCCACGCCCACGTGATACATCTGGCCTTCTTTGTCGGGCAATTGCCCTGTGCCAAAACCGCTTGCTTCGTTCACCATGAGTGGCGGCTGAAATTCGCGGTATCCGGCCTTTGTTGCTTCATCGAGGAAGAAGTTGATGAGGGCACGTTGCAACTTGGCTCCGGCCCCTTTGTATACAGGAAATCCGGCCCCTGTTATCTTAGTTCCAAGCTCGAAATCGATGAGGTCGTATTCTTCAATGAGGTCCCAGTGTGGTTTTTTCTGCTCACCCAGTTGTGGCAAGCTGCCCCAGATGTATACCTCAACATTGTCTTCCGCTACCTTACCATTGGGCACGATTTCGTTCGGCACGTTGGGAATGGTATAGAGCAACTGTTTCTGCGCGTCTTCGGTTTGCTGGAGTGTTTGCTCGAGTTCTTTAGCAGCTTCTTTCAGCGCTGCCACGCGAGGTTTTGCAGCTTCAGCTTCCTCTTTTTTACCGCTCTTGAAGAAGTCACCAATTTCCTTCGAAAGTTTGTTAGCCTCCGCCAGGTTGTTGTCGAGGTCGTTTTGGGTTTTACGACGTATTTCATCGAGGCGAATGATTTCGTCGATTTGCTGGCTGAAGTCTTTGTTGCGTTTTGCGAGGCCGGCAAGGATGCGGTCGCGGTTTTCGCGGAGTTGAGAAACTTGAAGCATGGATAGAAACTTAGGGTCGAATTAAAATAAAAAACTCCCGTCCTCGACGTGGCGAGAGCGGGAGTTGGAATATCATCGAGCCCGGCTACGCCTTATGCAGGGATAACCGAAACGTACGATTTGTTGTCTTTTCTTTTACGGAATTCAACAGTACCGGGAACCAACGCGAAGAGCGTGTGATCTTTGCCGATGCCAACGTTGAGTCCTGCATTGTGACGGGTGCCGCGCTGACGCACGAGGATGTTACCGGCAATACATACTTGACCGCCGTATAGTTTTACTCCGAGTCGCTTGCTTTCCGACTCACGTCCGTTCTTTACTTTACCTTCACCTTTCTTGTGTGCCATTGTATTAGGGGTGTTATAGGATTCTAAATGTTGAATTAACCGATTGATTCAATTTTGATCGAAGTCAAATATGCACGGAAACCATTTTTCTTCTGGTAACCCTTGCGGCGCTTCTTTTTGAATACGATTACTTTGTCTCCTTTGAGGTGTTTCTCTACGCGAGCGGTCACCTTCATACCTTCTACAGCTGGGGCGCCAACGGTGATCTTTCCGCCGTTGTCAACAAGGAGAACCTTGTCGAACGACACTTTCGAACCTTCTTCGCTTTGAAGACGGTTAACGAAGATCTGTTGATCTTTTTGTACTTTGTACTGATGCCCTGCTATTTCAACGATAGCGTACATGGTATTGATTTTTAATGATTTACCTCTAGAATTATTTTTAGAGGGTGGCAAATATAATGACTCAACGCGCAATGCACCAAACGTAATGGGGGCAAAAACACGAAAAACTTATTTTTTGTTGGCCAGCCATACTCCTGTAAGCACCACCAATGCGCATCCCAGGTGAAGAAGTCCGAACGATTCACCGTCGTCGAGCCCCCATCCAATGGCCACCATGGGCATAATGTAGGTTACTGAAGAGGCGAAGAGTGGCGACGTTTGCTGTGTAAGCCAGAAGTAGAGCATGTTGGCCATGCATGTTCCAAAAATGGCCAGCACCACTACATAGCCAACCGATTGCCATCCGTGCGGATGAGTAGTAACGATTTCAGTGATGTTGGTTTGTGCAAGATAGAGCGTCCAGGGTATGCCCGCGAGCAACAGAGAGAGCGCGGTAATGTGGAGCGGGTGGATGTGGGGTATTTTGGCTGAGATGGTGTTCACACTGATGCCGTAGAAGAGGGTGGCAACAATAATGAGAAGGGCAAACAATGGGTTTTGGGTACTGCCCATTCCTTGAAGCACAATGAGGCTAATTGCACCTGCAAGCCCAATGAAAACGCCTACAACCTGAAGCTTCTTGAATTCTTTTTGGAAGAATGCGATGCCAATGAGCAAAGTAAAAAGGGGGGTCAGCGTATTGAGTATGCCCGCAAGGCTGCTATCGAGATGCTGCTGCGCGGTGGTGAAAAGCACGGCGGGGATGCCACTTCCCATTAGACCTACCACTGCGAGGTACTTCCATTCCTGAATTTTTATTTTTCGAAATGCACTCAGCGATACGGGAAGCAGCAAAGTGGCAGCTATGCCCATGCGCATTGCTGCAACTTGTTCGGGAGCTAATACCGGTTGGTTGAGGTCGTCTTTGAGCGCATGCTTCATCAGAATAAACGAACTCCCCCATGTGAGAGCCAACAGGGCAATGGCTGCCAGATGGAGAGAGCGTGGAGATTGTTTCAGCATGGGGTGCGAAGTTACCGCTCCGTGGAGTAAACCGAGCCATTACATTTGCCGTGAAATACGTTTATTATGCAGAAATATCTTGTACTCTTCATTACAGCTTTTGCTTTTGCTTCGTGCGGAGAAGTGGCTCCGGCGGCCAAACCTCAAACGGTTATCGAACACCGCGATCTCGATTCGGAAGTAATCAAAACCGTTGCGAAAATGTCGATAGGCGGTATGATGTGCGCGGATGGATGCGGAGGGAAAATTCAACAAGACCTGCGCGCGCTTCCCGGTGTGATTAAAACTGAACTGGAGTTTACGGAGAATAGTCCGGAAAACACCGTGAAGGTTGAATTTGATCCAACCGTTACCGATGAGAACAAACTCATCGAATGCGTAAGCAAAATTGCGGATGGTAAATACACTGTTTCAAAGGTGGAGGTTTTGCATTACCACGGGTTACAAAACAAGGCCGCAAGCAATGGCGCGGCTGTATAAATCATGAGTATTCGCAACATCGTTCGTTTGTTGGCGCAGGTTTCACTTGTGCTCACATTTGTCGTAATCATCGCAGGAAGTGTAGTGCGCATGACCGGAAGCGGTATGGGTTGTCCTGATTGGCCGAAGTGTTTTGGTTATCTGGTGCCTCCGACCGATGAGGCAGCCTTGGTATATATGCCCGCTCACGCATACGAAGAGGGACAAATGATTCTGCGCAACGACACGTTGTGGGTAGCGAACGCATCCTTTATTTCGGAGCAGAATTTTGAGCATTCCGATTGGCATAAATACCCGAAGCATGATTATGCCATTTTCAATGTGCTGCATACATGGGTTGAATATGTAAACCGATTGGCTACGGTGGTTTATGGAATCCCGGTATTTCTGCTCTCTTTATTCAGTTTGATCTTGCTTATCCGTGAAAGGAACTGGACCATTTTTTTACTCGCTTTTTTAACCGATGTCATGGTCGGTTTTGAGGCTTGGCTGGGTAAGTTGGTGGTGGACGGCAACCTGGTCGAAAATTCGATTACCTACCACATGGTCGGAAGTATTGCGCTTGTCGCATTGTTATCCATTATCGTATTCCGATTGAGTAAGGAAGACGAAGTGTTTCAGACGAAGCGTGTATTTCGTTTAGCGATGTGGTCGCTGGTAGTATTGTTGTTTGTTCAAATTTTGATGGGCACACAAGTACGCGAAGAGGTTGATGTCGTAGCGAAGGCAACGGATGATAGAAGTACCTGGATCGACTCATTGCCTGCGATTTTTTACATCCACCGAAGCTTCTCCATTCTCATATTGCTGCTTGCAGGCTGGATTTATTTCAATGCGAAAGAAACCTTGCGCTTGGTTCAATACAACTGGGCAATGCTGGTGTTGTTGCTGGAGATGTTGGTAGGTGTTGTGTTGGCGTATCTCGAAATGCCGCCACCTATGCAGCCCGTGCATTTGCTGCTTGGAGTGCTCTGCTTTGCGCTCGTGTTTTACACAGCGATGCGCATTCAGTTTAAGAGAGCATAGTCTATTTTTTCTTTCCTACAATGTCGATGCGCAACGAGAATACGTTGCTGTAGAGCACATCGCTCACGTTGCCGATATCGGAAAGAGCGTAATCTATCTGCAGGTTTCGAATACGAAGACCAAGGCCTAGGTTGGGTTGCAGCGTGAGGTAAGTGCTTTGATCGAAATCGCTCACGCGCTGTATGTTCCCAACTCCTGCACGCACGAAAATGATTTTGTTGTAGATGGCCTCGATGCCCAGATTGGGGTCGACACTCACGGGGTTGGCGCTGATGAGCACATTGCGCTTGCCGTCGGTGGTGAGGGTTGCATTTACTTCAGCGAGTAAGGTGATTTTTTTAATGTCGAAACTTCGACCAGCGCCGAGAACAACACGAGGCAGTGTGATTTCGAGTCCGTTTTGGGGTATTTCGTTGCCGGTGTTTTGAAAAACTTCTTTCGTGCGATCGCTGAGGGAGTATGACCAGGCATTGAAGGTGGAGGTAATGTCTTTAGCCACCGCTCCGAAGTGCCAGCGATCGACGTCGTATTGCGCGCCGGCATCCAAGCCAAAGCCCCATGCACTTGCGAAGTCGCCGATGTGGCGGTAAATCACCTTTGCATTCACCCCCCAGCGAAATCGATTGCTTCGTTGAAGCGGGTCGATAATGGATTGTGAGGTAGCGGATGTTTGTTTCTTCACAGGCCAACCGTTGCGGCCATAGGAGAAAATGAAGGCGTAGTCGACCGCTGAAAATTTCGTGATACGGTCATAGTCAATGTTTCCACCTGCGTCAATAAGCTCAGTTGTGTTGGGGATGTCGTCGACACCAAAACGAATGATGGAGAATGCAGCTGCGCTCGAAGAGTCAATCGCTTTGCCGATGGAGGCATAGTCGAATTTGGCGATACCCGCAAAGTATTCGGAGTGCATGGCAGCTACTTGCAATCGCGGGCCCAAGTGGTTTATTCCGGCGGGATTCCAGTAACCGGCTGTAACATCGTTCACCGTAGCGACTTGAGCCATCGACATGCCGAGGGCTCTTGCGCCAACTCCAATATTGAGAAACTCGTTGGAGTATTTGGGCGTAAGGTCGGTTGATTGAGCCAGCGCATAATTGCCGAAAAAAGTCAGTAGCAGGCCAAGTAAAACGGTGACAACCGAGCGCAGGTTTACACTCAAAATTCGCAAGACGTTCATAGGTTCAAAAATAAGATGCCGGAGCGTTAACCCTGCACGGCCTGAATTATTGTGTGGGCTATTGAATGCGGTTCGAGCGAGTGCGGTATGAGCACATCTTGGATACCTTGTTTGTTCAATTCGTCGCGAGTAGCTTCACCAAACGCAATGCAGCTTGCATCCGTGCGAAATGCTGAATTGTTGCTTCGGAAAAACGACCGCACATTGCTCGGACTCGAAAAAACGTACACATCGCATGGAGCAACGTGCTGACTTTTTTCTGTTGTAGTATACACAGGAAGATCAATTACCTGTTCGGCCGGCAAGGCTGACTGAATGTGTTTGAGGCTATCAGCAGCTATCGGAAACAGGACGGTTTGAGTGCCGATTGATTCAGCAAATCGATAGGCTGAATCGGTAATATCAGAAGCATTTCCAATAAAATCGACAGCGTGATGCTTGCGAATTGCCTGCGCTGTTGCCTCGCCAATGGCTGCTATCTTTTGTTGGTCGAGTTGCGGATGCTTTTCGAAAAAATGTCGAGCGGCGTTTGATGATGAAAAGAAAATCCAGTCGGTTAGTGGAATGGGAGTTTCATACGAAATTCCTTTGGTTTCAATGAGCGATTGCGCAATTACTTCAAACTCTATTGGAAGAAATGCACGAATTGCTTCACAGTCGATAGGGTTTCGCGATATAAAGACTCGTCTTTTCAAGGGTGTTGAATGCGTTGCAGTATTTCTTCTATCAGCTGCAATTCGTCGGTTCCTGCAATGTTGAATTGCGTTACCGGCGCGTTCCAAGCCGAGGCGTAAGCTACCCAAACATGGTATGCGTTCTCCTGATATTGCGCATGCACACCGAGCGGCAGTTGACAGCCCCCTTGCATTTGGTTGAGCACGCGTCGTTCGATATGAATGCTGCGTTGTATTTGCGCAGCGTTGAGTTGATGGAGCATGGCAATGAGCTCCGCATCATTGCTTCGGGTTTGAATGGCAAGCACGCCTTGAGCCGGCGCCGGCACGAGCTCATCAATTGGCAATGGTAGTGCGTGCAGGTCTGAAATATCGAGTTGCAAACGATCAACGCCGGCTTTGGCCAGAAGAATAGCGTCGAAATCTCCGTTGCGAAGTTTTTGGATGCGAGTAGGTACGTTGCCGCGGATGTCGACAGGTGTTGCATCGGGCCTTGCTTGCAGCAACTGCGCTTTGCGGCGGGCGCTTGACGTGCCAACGCGCGCGTCTTTTTTCAGGCTCCATTTGGAACTATGGTCCACCGCTTCCTTTCGAATGAGCAATAATTCGCGCGGATCGGCGCGTTCGCTGACGGCTGCTACTACAAGGCCATCGGGCGATTGCGTTTCAAGATCTTTGTGTGAATGCACAGCGATGTCGATGGTTCCGGCAAGAAGAGCTTCTTCGATTTCTTTGGTGAAAAAACCCTTGCCTTCAATTTTATCGAAGCTGAGATGCTGGATGGCGTCGCCTTTGGTTTTGATGATTTCGATAACCGAAGTAACACCCGCATCTCGAAGTTGTTGTTGCACGAAATGCGCTTGCCAGAGAGCCAGGTCGCTGCCTCGCGAGCCAATGATGACGGGATTTTTCAATCTGAAAAGTTTGTGCGAAAGTAAGGCTCGGTTCAGTTCTTTTTCACCTCATCGAGCAATACGTCTTTGGCCATTTTCATGGGAATGGAGATGTATTTTTTTTCGATGTAGTTGACTATTTTTTCAAGCACTTCTCGCGAATGATCGTCGAGCGTTTCAAGATCTTTTGCGAACACGGAACCCAGCGCAGTGTTGCGAATCTCTTTGATGGTTTCGGGAATGGAAACCATCGCTTTTTCTATCTGTCTTTCTTTGTGTACTTTCTCGAAGTCGCGCAATCCTTGATGTATGATAGGCATGCAATCGGCAATGGCTTGTTCACGAAACTGCATGTTTTCGTTCGCCCATTGTTTGATTTGCTCCATTCCATAGTAATGCACATTCTCTCGGGTTGAAATACCCTGAGCTACATCACATGGAAGGGCCAGGTCAATAATCAGTTTCGAATCTTTTTCTCCCTGAAGAAGGTTGGTGTACAAGTCTTCGTTCACGATGATATCCGGAGAGCCGGTGCACGAAACCAGCGCATCGAAACCTTCAGTATATGCATTCAATTCATCCAATGAAAGTGCTTTGCCACCGGCCGTTTTTGCCAGCGCTTCAGCATTTTCGAACGTGCG
>CALQJP020000016.1 GCA_943330925.2 Chryseobacterium gleum | reverse complement strand
CTCGCCATTCGCCACTCGCCACTAATCAACCCATCATCGGAACCTCCAACAGCAGCAACCTCGCCTCATCGCTATCTGCGGTGATGTTGAGCTCATTCAATTTCCATAACCCATAGCCATCGCGTTTATTAAGTGCTTGGCCGTTGATGGTAAAGTCGCCTTCTACAATGAACGCATACACGCCATTCGTGGCGGGGCGCTTCAATGAATACTGAATGCTCTTGCTTTTATCAAAAGTGCCCAAATGAAACCATGCGTCTTGGTGAATCCATACTCCTGCATCGTCAGGACTTGGTGAAAGTATTTGATTCAACACGTTTTTCTTTTCGAGTGGCAACGGCATCTGGTCGTAACGCGGCGTCACATTCGCTTTGTTGGGAAACACCCAGATTTGAAAGAGTCTCAAATCGACATCTTTCAAATGGTTGAATTCGCTGTGTTGTATGCCCGTGCCGGCGCTCATTACCTGCACTTCGCCTGCTGTTATGGTGCCCGCGTTTCCCATGCTGTCTTTGTGCGCAACAACGCCTTGCAGCGGTATGGTGATAATCTCCATGTTGTCGTGTGGATGGGTGTTGAAGCCCATTCCCGCAGCAATAAAGTCGTCGTTCAAAACGCGCAGAGCACCGAAGTTCATGCGGTCCGGATTATAATAATTGGCAAACGAAAAAGAATAGTTTGTTTTGAGCCAGCCATAGTCGGCGCTTCCGCGGGTCTGGGCTTTGTGCAATACAGTGTTGTCGTTCATAACGGTAGCGTGTCCTGGGTGATGGTTAAATCCTACTTGTTTACTCATATCAATGGGCTTCAGCTCATCGATGTCATTTTTAATGACTGCTGCAACTGCTCCTCCTGCCGCGATTACGCCGGCTCCTGTCAGTGCTTTTTTGAGAAAGTTTTTTCTGTCCATGTAGGAAAGGATTTATACCGCAAATTTGACACAACTCAAAGATAAACAGATTGATCTACATCTATGCTTTTCTCTTCTTTCTGGTAGCCCTTGTATACAGTGCTGCCGGTTTTGGCGGCGGCAGTATGTATCTCGCAATTCTTGCTCAGACTTCGATGTCGGTAGAGGCGTTGCGCATGGCCGCGCTCAGCTGCAACGCCATCGTAACAGCCAATGGAACCTTGCAATTTCACAAGGCCAACTGGATTGTGTGGCGCGGTGTGCTGGCTCTTTTAGCTTGCAGTGTTCCGCCGTGCCTCTTCACTTCCAGCTTGCAGCTTTCGGAAAAGACCTATTTCATTTCGCTTGCGGTTGCTTTGCTGGTTGCAGCGGCGGCAATGATCATACGGCGTGAACCAACCGAACAACTCACCGTGCAGCCGCTCCGCTGGTGGATGTTTCCGCTGGCTTTTGTAATTGGCGGTGTTTCGGGCATAACAGGTATAGGTGGTGGTATCTATCTAGCTCCTTTCCTTTACTTATCACGATGGGGAAGCCCCAAGCAGATTGCTGGTGCTTCGAGTGTATTCATCCTGGTGAACTCTCTGGCTGGTTTGAGCATGCAAATCAACGTGAACGGATGGCAATTGGAATGGGAACTTATGCCCTTATTCATTGCAGTTTTTTTAGGCGGGTTGCTCGGTTCTTTTTGGAGTAGCGCCCGATTTACACACCGCATTGTGCGTTGGATGACGGTGGTTGTTATCATCTTTGCCGCAATTCGAACGCTTTCGAAATACGTATGAAAATTACTGTTCTCTTTTTCGGTGTTGCGCAAGACATCACCTGCACTCGTCAAATGCCTATGGAGTTACCGGAAGGTGCTTCGACGAGTGATCTTCGCAACCTATTGGCCAGCCGTTTTTCGGATCTTGATGAAGGCCTGGCGTATGCTCTTGCGGTGAACGAGAAACTTTGCACCGAAAACCGCTTGCTTTGCGATGGTGATGTGGCTGCTGTGCTTCCTCCGATGAGCGGTGGTTAATTGAATATGGAAATGGAGAATCCGAATAACTTCTTTCAACTTTCGATGCGAACGCTCTCCGAATCGGAAGCTCGCGCCGACTTGCACAACCTCTCGTGTGGTGCTCATGTTCTATTTGTCGGCACGGTGCGCAATCGTTCGAAAGGCGAGGGGGTGTCACATCTTGAATTCGAAGCCTATGAACCGATGGTGCATCACGCATTGACTGAAATAGCTGCTGATTTGAGAAAGGAGTTTGGTGTAACAGGTGTATTGCTGTACCATCGAATAGGGCGTGTTGAAGCGGGTGAGCCTGCTGTAATTGCGGGTATTTCAGCTCCCCACCGCACTGAAGCTTTCCATGCATGTGAGGCACTCATGAACAGGTTGAAACAATCGGTTCCGATTTGGAAAAAAGAGTTCACAGAATCGGGGGCCGTTTGGGTTTCCCAAACGCCCTAGCCAATCATTCCAGCGGCTCAAACGGCACTTGCCCTTCCATGCGCATTTCATAGTCGAGCAGATGACGCTGCGCATCTTCATCGTTCGGATTATCCAATGCGTATTGCAACAATTCACGGTAATAGACATCATCAAAACGCCAGCTAAGTCGGGTTGATAGAGGGGTAACAACGTAAAAGGTTAACACGATGCTGAGCACACTAGACCGCAATAGTATGCCCCGATTGAGTTTTGGTTGGTCTACTTCCAGCATGCGCATCGAGAAGAACATCACAACGGTTAGCAGCACCACTGCAGCGATTGCAAAGGAGGTAAAAAACCGAACGAACAGCTCATTGAATGCAATGGCGAGTATGCAAAAGGAAAAGACGATGCCCGAGGCGGTCTTCATGATGAGCGATGGGCGCATTTCGGGTGATGTGTGCTTCCATGCTGCGGGTAAAAAGGTGTTGCGTGTAAGACCAACTCCCGTAACCAAATAAAAAAGTGCATTGATGCCCGATGCCACCAGTATAACTGGACGGGCAGCAGCCAAGCCGTTATAGGCCATCAAAATTGAGAGCCCAAATAGCACAAAGCAAAGCAGTTCTATGCGCTTCATCAAATGTTGATGTTGATGCCTACCGGGCAGTGGTCGCTGCCTTCCACTTCATTCAGTATGAAAGCATCGGATATGGCCGGTAACAAATTATTGGAAACAAGGAAATAGTCGATGCGCCAGCCTACGTTTTTGGCGCGTGAGTTAAAGCGCGCGCTCCACCAGCTGTACTTCACGGTGTCCGGATGAAAATGACGGAACGTGTCGGTATATCCGGCCTGCATGATGCGCGTGAGTCCGTCGATTTCCTGTTGGGTGTAGCCGGCCGACTTATTGTAGTTCGATTTCGGATTGGCCAAATCGATGGGCTGATGAGCCACATTCATGTCACCACACCAAACCACGGGCTTCTTCTTCTCCAGATTTTGAAGGTGGGCCAGCATTGCTACATCCCACGTCTGACGGTAGTCGAGCTTCACCAATTCAGCGCCGCTGTTTGGCACATAGGTGTTCACCAGGTAGAATTTCTCGAACTCGGCTGTGATGGTGCGTCCTTGCGTGTCGTGATCCGGAATGCCAAACCCATAGCTTACACTCAACGGCTTTGATTTGGTAAGTATGGCAGTGCCGCTATAACCGGCCTTTTCAGCCGCGCTTGAAAATACCTCATATCCTTCCAGACCAAAAAGGGCTTCGCGAACCTGATCATTGTTGGCTTTGGTTTCTTGCAAACACAACACATCCGGATCCATCTTCGCGATGGATTCGAAAAGGCCTTTCTTTACAATGGCGCGAACTCCATTTACATTGAATGATACGATTTTCATAGATTACATTTGAGCGTTCAAAGAAAGAAAGAAAAGTCTAGAATCGGGCCTATGCTGCAAAGATTAATTCTGAGTTTTTTGTTGTGGGTTTGCCTTGTTGCGGAAGCCCTTGCCGATCCATCCTTGCCCAAATCGATTCGCATTTTCCCCGACCTCCAAAGCCACTGGTTTTTGGATGGAACAATGGAGTTTGGATGTGAAGTTACCTACACCAATGGAGGAAAACGAAGAACTCCGGGTTATCTCAATGGCAACCTGCCGTGGAAAGAATTGGTTTGCAGCAGCGACCAAGCACTTTTGGATGGCGATCGACTGATAGTGGATCTTTTCAAGGTACGACAAAACAACAACACGTTACTGATAAGCGTAACGATGCGCGATTTTTCGCTTGTGAAATCGGTGTTTGAAATAAAAATTCCGCCGCTGGAGTCGATTCAAATTTTATTGCCTGAAAACGTGAAGCCACGATATTCATCCACCCTCGAACCTTATATTCGGTTGGAATGGGTCAACGGGGTTTCCTGCATCTACAAGGCTTCCGATCATAAAGCTCCGGTGCCTGCAGACAGTGTTGAACTCTATTTCAATAATCAGCGCGTATTCGGGGGGATAGTGAATCTTCCTGCATTTGATATGCTTCAACCGCACAGCTTCTCGCTTTCCGTGTTGTGGTCGAGTAAGCCGTGGTTGAACGATACACAGATTTTTCCGTTTATCGGCAACGATCATCGCGTTTGGAAATTCGCTGCGGCCAACGGAGCCAATGCACGTAAACAAGCTATTGCGCCAAAGGGTATGGATGGGGCAGAGGGGGTTCATGGTCAGCCGGGAGGTGATGCGCCTGAAGTTACAGTGAACCTGTTTCTAAGCGCTGATAAGAGCAAGCTTATCGTTGAGGCAACCAATGGCGTTAACGCCTACCGGAAGGAGTTTTCGCCGAAAGATTTTTCGCTCGAAATCATTGCTCGTGGTGGCAATGGTGGCAACGGCGGAAAGGGCGGGGAAGGAGGTGCTGCACCTTACGACGATCCATACCGGGCAGGCATTGGAGGTAACGGCGGCAGAGGTGGTAAGGGCGGAAAGGGAGCCGTAATCAACATTCAAAGCACCCCCGAAACGGAAGCTTTTATCCCCAGTATAATCGTTGACAATGGAGAGGGCAGATCAGGAAAGCCCGGCCTGGGCGGAAGAGGTGGCACATTCTCGAGCGGATACGGTGTTCCCACCTTATTGGAAATGATGTTCCCCTCGCGCAATTACGATGGTTTGCCGGGCGAGGAATGACGGCCCAATCGCATAAAGTACTTTTCGAAATACTCATACACAAAGTAGGATAGCACCAGCGTGACGGCCATCGGTGTGAGGAGCTTCACTGCCCAAGGCAGCTCATGATTGCTTTGTTCCAACCAATGAAAGATGAATGCCCAGACTGTAAACACCAGGGGATGCAATAGATACAATGAATAGCTGCCTTCTCCCAGCATCTTGAAAACGGTGTGTAATGGTCCGGGTAAACGTCCGGAAATCTTATAAGCTCCAAGGCATATGAGAATGCAGGCCGCAGTAAACCACCATCTATTGTAACCTGATATAAGTGCTACTGTATTTCCTTCTGCAGGAATCAACACGAAAAGCAATAGCCCTAGCCCAAGTAATACCGCAGCAGATAACGGCTGAAATGCGCGTGCCTTGGTCCAATAACCCATCGCACAACCGGCAACAAAAAAGAAAATTTGGTTGAGCGGGTTTACGTAGGTGTGCCATTGGTCGGCAAGCGGTTGTTGCGCATCGAGTAGCTGAAACGCGAAAAGATGATGCAGCACCCCTGCCAGTGCTATCGGCACGATGAGCAGTCTTGGTTTGAGCATGCAGATCATAAGCAGGAGAGGAAACACACTGTAGAAAACCAGTTCGTTGCCTATCGACCAGACTCCTGTTGAGAAGTAAACATCCCAACGCACAAAGCCAAAAAGCCCGGTAAGGTTTAAAATGACATCCAACGGGTTGGGCATTTTACGCGATAGAACAATGGCACCGAGTGTAACCAACCAAAGCAATGGGAAGATGCGATAGACCCTTTTTTTGAAAAAGTTCCCGATGGAGAATCCTGCGAGAGACTGAGAGTATTCGTAAACGTGATAGAGAGTGAGCCCACTCAACACATAGAAAATTGCTACGCCATACACGCCAACTCTTCCCATAAACTGATCGGAGGTGAATGTACCGTTTAACCAAAAGAGGTAGTGATACACCATAATGCCGAGTGCCGATAAGCCTCTGAGATAATCGAGGGTATAGAGGCGCGTGTTCATCTGCTACGGGCGATAAACAACGCGTGCAATTGCTTCGCGAGTGGTTTCGGCCCAATCCATTTCAAACAGGGTTGAAGGTGTTGCGGAAAGTTTCGGACTGCGGCCGCTGAGGTGATACTCTGCAATATCCGGGTGATACATAGTTTCGAAGGTTTCAGGCTTAATACCTCCACCAGGCATGATGCGAATGCGATGGCTGGCCGCCGCATGCATGGCCAGAATGGTTTCCCGCCCTTCAGGTCCGGTGCTTTTGCCGCCTGAAGTAAGAATGCGCTCACACCCGCATTCTGCAATTTCACTCACAGCATGTATAAGATTGGGCGTGCAGTCTACTGCCCGATGAAAAGTCACCGGTATGTGGCCGCAATGCGTTACCAACTCACGGGTAAGCTCAACATCGATCGTGCTATCTGCACGCAAGCAGCCGAACACAAAGCCATCGGCCCCGGATGCTCCCAACAAGTCGATCTCGCGCTTCATTACTTCCACTTCTTCTTTACTGTAGGTGAAATCGCCTTCACGAGGACGAATCATTACATAGATTGGAATGGCAACGTGTCGCTTTATAACCTCCAGTAATCCGGAGCTCGGTGTAATACCGGCGGCTCCCAAAGCGGAGCATAATTCAATACGGCCTGCGCCGCCCAACTCGGCTTCTACACAAGAATGAACGGTAGAGGCAACTACTTCGATGAGATAAGGATTGCGTTGCATGATTTACGATTTGCGGTCGTCTTTGCGCAGGGCGTAAATACGCTCAATAATATCTACCACCTTCAATCCTTCCAGTGCATTGGTTGTAATGGTGGAGTGGCCATGGATAGTGTCAACTACGTTTTGAATTACGTAGTGGTGGTTGTTCGCAGATCCTTTGTAATGTCCGTAGTCGTTCGCCGGATTGGTAGGAGCCAGTTCAGGCATTTCATATCCGTCGATGTGGCAGTATTCTACCTTGTCCATGTATTGACCACCTACTTTAACACTTCCCTTGCTACCTATGATGGTGAGACTGCTCTCCAGGTTCGTGTCCCAAACGGCAGTAGAATAATTGATAGCGCCCATACCGCCATTGATAAAACGGAAGTTCACAAAACCACTGTCTTCAAAATCGGTTGACTGGGCGTGGGTGAAGTCGTTGAATTTCGCTTGAATGTCGGTGATATCACCAAACAGCCAATACATGATGTCGATGAAGTGAGAGAACTGCGTGAACAGCGTACCGCCGTCGAGCTGTTGATTCCCTTTCCAACCGCCTTTCTTGTAGTAGCGGTCATCGCGGTTCCAATAGCAGTTGAGCTGCACCATGTAAATGTCGCCAACAATTTTTTCTGAAACAATCTGCTTCAACCATTCGGACGGCGGAGAAAATCGGTTTTGCATCACACAAAACACCTGACGGTGCATTTGCAGTGCTTTATAGATGAGCGATTCGCAGTCTTGTTTATGCAAGGCCATCGGCTTTTCACACACTACGTGCTTGCCGTTTTCCAATGCGGCCATGGCATGCTCAGCATGAAAACCATTGGGAGAACATACATTGATGACCTCAATCTCGGGGTGCGCCTGCAACATCGCGTTGTGGTCGTTGTACATCGGTACATCCAAGTCGGTAAGGCCAAGCTTCTCCTTCTCGAGCACGTCGCATACCGCTACCAGTTCGCATGCGCTGTTTCTGCGCACCATCTCGGCATGTCGCTTTCCAATATGCCCCTGCCCAATTACCGCAAATTTCACCTTGTTCATATTCGTCTAAAAATTTGTGTCGTTTATTCTTTCTATACACTCCCTTCTCCTTGTCAAAATACCTGAATCAAATTCAGAATGAGAATGCGCTCCCACTCCCCAGTCCCCAGTCCTCAGTCCTCAGTCTCCAGTCCTCAGTCCCCAGTCCCCAGTCCCCAGTCCTCACTTCTCACTCGCCACCTTCGTCACAGCCCCCTCTCTCAACTCATACCGCTCTGCTGACTCCGGGCAAACCGCAACACCGGCTTCATTAAACGCCAACTGATGTCCGTATTCGCTCATCCAACCGCGCTGGCGGGCAGGATTGCCAACCCACAAGCTGTAGGCGGGAATGTTCTTGGTTACGACCGCTCCTGCACCGATAAAGGCGTATGGCCCTATGTCGTGGCCACATACAATAGTTGCGTTGGCTCCGATAGAAGCGCCTTTGCCCACATGCGTTTTAGCATACTCGCTCTTGCGGTTTACGGCGCTGCGTGGATTGATAACGTTGGTGAAGACCATGGAAGGTCCCAGAAAAACGTCGTCGTCGCAGGTAACACCCGTGTAGATTGAAACGTTGTTTTGAATTTTGACATTACGCCCAAGAACTACTTCGGGCGATATCACAACATTTTGTCCTATGTTGCACTGTTCTCCAATCACACACTTCGGCATGATATGCGAGAAATGCCAGATTTTGGTGCCCTTTCCAATCGTACAGCCATCATCAATGATGGCAGAGGGGTGGGCAAAGTATTCGCTAGTTTCCATCGTGGTTTTGAAGGGCTAAAAGTAACATTTTTGAATAGAACAACGCTTAGCTTTTTCTATCCAAACTCTCATACTCGCTGTTGCGACTGATGTATTCAGGTACCAGTTGCTTGAGCAATCGAACCATTTCCATGTTGTTCTGAGCATCGAACAGGGCAATAAGTTCCGTTACTTTTTGGCTGATTTCTGCGAAATCATACTCACGAACCTTTGCCCTTAAAATCTTCGGATGGTGCGTAGACACCGTGTCTTCAGCTGAGTTGAGAACTTCTTCGAAGAGCTTTTCTCCGGGACGCAGACCTGTAAACGTGATTTCAATGTCTTTACCCAATTCCAATCCCGACAAGCGTATCATGTTCTTGGCAAGGTCAATCACCTTCACACTTTCTCCCATGTCGAAGGCGAAAATTTCCCCACCGCTACTCATGGCTCCGGCTTCCAGCACCAGTCGCGCTGCTTCAGGTATGGTCATGAAAAAGCGAGTAACGTCGGGATGCGTTACCGTGAGCGGGCCTCCTTGCTCAATTTGTTTCTTGAAGGTGGGTATTACGGAACCATTAGACCCGAGCACATTACCGAAACGGGTGGTCACGTAAGCTGTTTTACTGTGTTTGTCTTTGGACTGCACATACATCTCAGCAACGCGTTTGGTAGCTCCCATCACGTTCGTTGGGTTTACCGCTTTATCGGTTGAAATGAGTACAAAGCGCTCTACCCCAAGCTCATCGGCCAAATCGGCCATCACTCGTGTGCCGTGCACATTGGTTAGTACGGCAACACTCGGGTTTTGCTCCATCAGCGGAACATGCTTGTAGGCTGCGGCATGGTAAACGATTTGAGGGCGGAAATGTGTCATCATTCGCCGCATGCGATCCATGTTGCACACATCACCCATGACTACTTCAAACCTTCCCTGAAAACCTAGCGCTGTAAGCTCATTCTCCAGCAGAAAGATTGGGGTCTCTGCTTGGTCAAGAATGATGACCTTTCCTGCCTTACAGCTCAACAACTGCCGCACCAGCTCGCTGCCGATGCTGCCGGCAGCTCCCGTAACGAGCACACATTTATCCGAAACCTGATGGATTACCGGGGCACTTTCCAGTTCAATGGTTTCACGACCCAGCAATTCTTCAATCTTGATTTCCCGAATTTGCCGGGCACTCAATTGACCGCCAATCCATTGGTTGATAGGCGGAATGTTCGAAACGTGCACTCCGGCTTGCAACGCTTTACCAATGAAGTCGGCCTTCATTTTGGCATCCAAACTAGGTATGGCTATGATAACCTCATCGACCTTTTCTGTCTCAAGTAAGTCGTTCAGCTTCTCACGGGAATAAATGGATTTGCCATCGAGCGTTTTACCTTGCTTGTGCGGATTGTCATCTACAAAGGCAATAATTTCCATTTTCGACCTTGGATCGCGGTCAATTGCCTGCTTTGTGATAAGGCCGCTTTCTCCGGCGCCATAAATGATAGCTCTCTTGCTAACCTTGCCGGGGTTCTTCAATTCCACATACACAACTTTCACTGCAATGCGCAATACAATCATGCTGAACAGCGTGATGAGGTATTCAATAACTAAAATAGAGTAGGGTATGAAGAACAGGCCATCGACCAAAACAAACTTCACCAAATTCAGAATGGCAAACAGAGCTGTTCCTGCAGTTAGCACGGTGAAAATGCGGACCGTGTCTTGAGAACTTGTGAATCGTATAATGCCCGCATACGTCTTTCCAACCAAAAACCCGATGAGCCGAACGCCCAATAGAATAGGAATGAAGGCTTTTGCAAGTTTGAGCTCCTCCACCGGAGGGGCAAATTCAAAGCGAACCAGATAGGCCGCTATGTATGCCACCAAACAGATGACCAGATCGAGGCCAAGAATCAGCCAACGTGGGGTATTGCGTTGCGGAATGAGCACGCGCAAATGTAGGATAGGAAACTGTTCTCCAAACGCCTAACGCCGGCTTACTGTCCCCTATAATCCTATAAACCTACTTTCCCATACTCCTTCTATCGAACTTCCGTCGTATTTTCGCGGCACAATTAAGGATACATGGAAATCATCGGAAAAGTAAAGCTAATCCGCGATGAGCAATCGTTTGCCAGCGGTTTTACCAAGCGTGAATTTGTAATTACTACTGAGGAGCAATACCCTCAGGATATTCAATTTGAACTGCTCAAGGACAAGGGAAGCCTCATCACGAGCTACAATCAAGGCGACCGTATCAAGGTCTTCTTTGATATTCGTGGAAGAGAGTACCAAGGTAAATATTACAACAGCCTGGTTTCCTGGAAAATCGAAGGTCAAGGCGCTGAATCTGCTCAGCAACCCGGTCCTCCGATGCCTCCTCCAATGCCACCTACAGCCTCTGAAATGGAAGACGATCTTCCTTTCTAAGCTAAACACAACAATCACTTTTGGAATTTACTGAACTAAACCTGCATAGCCAACTCCTCGAGGGAATACTCTCGATGAATTACAAAAATGCAACTCCCATTCAAGAGAAAAGCATTCCTGTAATTCTCTCGGGGAAAGACCTCATCGGCATCGCACAGACCGGCACCGGTAAAACCGCTGCTTTTGTGCTGCCCATACTCAACATGATCATGGATAAGCCCGATCATGTTGGTCCGCAGGCCCTCATCATTGTGCCAACACGCGAACTGGCGCTGCAAATAGATCAGGCCGTAGAAGCCTATTCGTATTTCACGGGTACTTCTTCAGTTGCCATTTACGGTGGTGGCGATGGTCAGGATTTCTACCAGGAAAAAATGGCTATCTTAAATGGTGTCGATATCATTATCGCTACGCCCGGCAGGCTTATATCACACATGAACGTTGGGCATGTCGATTTTTCCAAGCTCCGCTTTCTCATATTGGACGAGGCTGATCGTATGCTCGATATGGGCTTCCAACCCGATTTGTTCCGAATCATTCGCGGCGTGAATGAAGACCGTCAAACGCTGATGTTTTCCGCTACCATGCCGCAAGGAATTGCTCAATTGGCGAAGACTTTTATGCGCGAACCTGAGCAGGTGAGTATTGCCATTTCGAAGCCTGCCGAGAAGGTGAAGCAAAGTGTTTACATGGTGCATGACTCCCAAAAGTTGGCGCTTATGCTGCACATCCTACGCGACGAGTCTCGACGCGATCAATGCATCATTGTATTCTGTTCACGCAAGCATGCGGTAAGCGCACTGCACCGAAAGTTGGTGCAGGCGGGTGTGCAGGCAGATCGCATTTCGAGCGATTTGGAGCAGGATCAGCGGGAAGAGGTTATGCGCAAGTTTCGCAACAAGCAAATAAACGTACTCGTAGCTACCGATGTGATAAGCCGCGGTATCGACGTGGACGGTATTGACATGGTTGTCAACTTTGACGTGCCACGTGATGCGGAAGATTATGTGCACCGCATAGGACGCACCGCTCGCGCACAGCGCAGCGGTGAAGCACTAACGCTCGTCTCTCCGGAAGACCTTCGCGGTTTTCATCGCATCGAAAAGCTCATCGAGAAAACAATTGATGTAATTCCTCTGCCGGAATCACTGGGTCCGGCCCCCGACTTTACAAGCGACCAACCCAGGTCGCGCCCCAAGCCCCCTTTTCGCGGAAGCAAGAAAAGATTCAATGGCGGGCAGAGAGGGAAGTAGGTACTGGGGACTGGGTACTGAGGACTGGGTACTGACGACTGGGTACTGAGGACTTGGCACTAGGTGATAGGTTATAAGTACTATTGGCACTATGCAATGAGCCAAGGGGAGGAGCCCCACCATTTCACCGTTTCACCACTTCACCACTTCACCATTCCCCATTCCCCCTTCTCCATATTTTTGCCCCAAAACGCACTCTCCTTGTCTTCCGAAAATTCGCCACTCGCCACTCGCCACTCGCCATTCAAACTGGGGCCGCATCAGGCGCCTGTGTATGCGCTTGCCCGAGGAGCTTCGGATGAATTTCTATTCACAGGGGGCGGTGATCGTGTTGTGCCGTTATGGAATATTCAATCTGGTCAGCAAGAGCCTTTTTTGGTTCGAACAGAAGCGCCGGTTTATTCCCTGCACTTCGATGCGAAGACGGAAGTTCTTTTTATCGGTTGCAGCAATGGAACCTTGCACGCGATTGACACGCGAACAAGGGTAGAGCTTAAAGCATGGAGCCTTGACTCCAACGGATTGTTCGATATAAAATCGGATGAAACAAGGAATCGAATTTTGGTGTGTGGCGGAAACGGTGTACTAACCGTTATCGAAGCTGAGACATTAGAAGTATTGCGGTCCATTCCACTTTCTGACGGTAAACTCCGCCGGATTGCTGTGAGAAGTGAGGGCGACTTGGTGGCAGTTGCCGATAACTCAGGTCTTGTGCATGTGCTGGATGCGGAGTCCTATCAAACGGTTGAAACCATTCGAGCGCACGACGAAGGAAGCACCGCAGTTGCATGGCACCCTTCAAAACCGGTTTTGGTAACGGGCGGGAAAGACGCTTACATCCGATGCTGGAATATGAATGACGGCTACAGGCAAGTGTTGCATTTGGCGGCTCATCAGTCTGCTATCTACGACATCGTTTATCATGCTCATCAAAACTGTTTTGTGTCGTGCAGCCGCGACAAAACCATCAAATGGTGGGATCCGAATTTGTTTGATCCGCTCAGCAAAGTCGACTATTCAGAGGGCGGACACAAGCATTCCGTAAACCGATTGCTGGTGCTTGGCAATCGTGTGGTAAGCGCCAGCGACGATCGAAACGTGCTTGTATTTGGTGTATAATTTCTCCTTTTCAAGCGAAGCATTCCGAAAGCCTCTCTTTTACCTTCGCGGCAATATCTTACTATGTCTCAACCGTCTATTCCCAAAGGTACGCGCGACTTTTCACCGCAGGTGATGGTGCGTCGCAATTACATTTTTAACGTCATCCGAACGGTGTTCCAGCGTTATGGCTACATGCCGCTTGAAACACCCAGCATGGAGAATGTTGAAACCCTCACGGGAAAGTATGGCGATGAGGGCGATAAACTTATTTTCCGAATATTGGACAGTGGCGATTATCTCAAGTCAGTTCCTGAAGAGGCATTACAGCAACGTCAGCTCAATGTCATTACGAAGGAAATTGCAGAAAAAGCCCTGCGATATGATCTTACAGTTCCTTTCGCTCGCTTTGTAGTAATGAACCAGCATAGCATTGCGTTTCCATTCAAGCGATACCAGATTCAGCCGGTATGGCGCGCCGACCGTCCACAGAAAGGACGATACCGCGAGTTCTATCAGTGCGATGCCGACGTAGTAGGAAGTGACAGCTTGCTCAACGAGGTTGAGCTCATTCAGATATTTGATGATGCGCTCACCTCGCTTCAGGTTCCTTCGGTCATCAAAATCAATAACCGCAAAATTCTTCAAGGTATTGCAGAGTTGGCAGGTGTTGCTGAGCGTATGATGGAAATGACCATTGCGATTGATAAGCTGGACAAAGTAGGTGAGGACGGGGTTGTAAAAGAGTTGCTCGAACGCGGTTTTTCGGAAGATGCCGTGAAGATTATACAAGGTCTGTTTTCGCTTTCCGGTAGCAATGAGCAGCGATTGCAGCGCTTGAGCGAGTTGCTTGTCAATTCTGAGGCGGGAACAAAAGGTATCGAGGAACTTCGCTTTGTATTGAGCCGCATCCAGGACCTGGGAATTCGTTCGTGTGAAGTGGAATTGGACATCACCCTGGCCAGGGGCTTGAACTATTATACCGGAGCAATTTTCGAAGTTAAAGCGAAGAATGTGCAGATGGGAAGTATATGCGGTGGCGGTCGCTACGATGATCTCACCGGCATCTTTGGTTTGAAAGGCGTTTCGGGCGTGGGTATTTCATTCGGGGCCGATCGTATTTACGATGTTATGAACGAGTTGAATGTATTTCCTGCTGACGCCATGCAGAGCACGAAAGTGTTGTTTGCCAATTTTGGCGAGCAAGAGGAAAAGCACAGCATGAAGCTATTGCGACAATTGCGGGATGCAGGAATCAATGCTGAGATTTACCCGGAGAATGCTAAAATGAAAAAGCAGTTCAAGTATGCCGACGATAAGCAGATTCCATACGTAGCCGTCATTGGCGAAGAAGAGATGAATAAACAGGTGGTATCGCTCAAGCACATGCTGAGCGGCGAACAGACTGTTTTGACCATTGAAGAGATTATCGAAAAATTGACGGCCTAACTGCCATATGAAGTATAAGTCAATAACACTCGAGGACATACAAGCGTTTGAGCAAATGCTCGAGCCTAACCGCGTTTTCGCGGATGATGAAACTCGAAAGGCCTATGGGCATGATGAAACCGAAGACTTGGTGCATCCACCCGAAGTGGTGCTGAAACCATTGAATGTGCTCGAGGTGAGTGCAGTCTTGAAGTATTGCAACGAGCATATTATTCCGGTCACCGCAATCGGAGGCAGAACCGGTTTGAGCGGTGGCGCGTTGAGTGTATACGGTGGGGTAGGACTTAGCATGGAGAAGATGAACCGCATTGTTGAAATTGATGAACTCAATTTGCAAGTGGTAGTGGAGCCGGCGGTAATAACACAAGTGCTTCAAGAGACTGTCGCCGCAAAAGGACTTTACTACCCGCCCGATCCGAGCAGTCGTGGTTCCTGTTTCATTGGTGGCAACCTCGCAGAAAATGCCGGCGGTCCCAGGGCCGTGAAATACGGTGTAACCAAAGACTTCGTGCTCAACCTCGAAGTAGTTCTTGCAAACGGTGACATCATTTACACAGGTGCAAACACCTTAAAGAACTCAACAGGCTACAATCTTACTCAGTTGATGGTGGGAAGCGAAGGAACGCTGGGTGTCATTACCAAAGCAGTCCTCAAGCTGGTGCCACTGCCGAAAAATAATCTGCTCATGCTGGTGCCATTCTACGATGCAGCGAAGGCTTGCGAAGCAGTAAGTGCGATTTTCCGTGCTGGCATCACACCGAGCGCTCTTGAATTTATGGAGCGCGATGCAATCGATTGGGTGCTGCGCTTCGTGGACGATGTGAACGTCCCGGTGGAAGAAGAAATACAAGCGCACTTGCTCATTGAAGTGGACGGCAACCATGTGGATTCTTTGATGGCCGACTGCGAGGTAATTTCATCTGTGGTACAAACCTTCGGATGCGGTGAAATTCTTTTTGCGGATGATGAGGCGCAGAAGAATCAATTGTGGAAACTGAGAAGGAAGGTGGCGGAGGCAGTGAAATCGAACAGCGTCTACAAGGAAGAAGATACGGTTGTTCCAAGATACCAGCTCCCCGTGTTACTCAACGGTGTCAAGGAAATAGGGAAGCGCTATGGGTTCAAATCAGTATGCTATGGTCATGCCGGTGATGGCAACCTGCATGTGAATATCATTCGTGGAGAGCTAACAGACAAGCAGTGGAATGATGATTTGCCTGTTGCCATTCGTGAAATTTTTGAGCTTTGCGTGAAGTTAGGAGGAACCTTAAGCGGTGAGCACGGTATCGGGTTGGTTCAACGCGATTACATGGAAATTGCCTTTAAGGGAGCTGAACTGCAAACGATGAAAGCCATTAAACTGACGTTGGATTCTCACCAAATCTTGAATCCGGGGAAATTATTTCCAAAACAAATGGATTGAAAATGTGGTACTTGCGTTTTTTCGTGACAGTTTCATGAAAAAAATTGTGAATTATCAACAGGGCTTTATTAATTTCGCAACGTGCTGGTCAGAAATGTTCGGCATATTTAGAGTTAGTTGAGTTGAGTCGCAATGACTCAAGACAATTACGATAGTTTTTAGTTTTTCAGTTTAAGCCAGGAAGCCCCGCTATCGAGTGGGGCTTTTTGGTTCCATACTTTTCTGTTTGCCATATGTGATTCAGAATGATCATGTTTTACATTTGGCGCCAACTAAATCTTTTCCCAATGCGAGTTCTTGGCCTTTCAGCTATTTTCCTCATTCTTTTTACTCCGGGTTTCCTTCATGCTCAGTGCGGTACAGATTCTACTCTTATTAACATGTTTGTTACTGTCGATGCATGGGGAGAAGAGAATTACTGGGAATTGGTTCCAACCGGCAATGGCTGTGGCAATGGTACTCTGTATTATGGAGCCAATGAGTTAGTAGGTTGCGCCGGCACGGCTCCTGCTGTCGATGGTGGGTATCCTGACAATGCTGTTTTTGAAGTGCCTTCGTTTTGCTTGCCCAATGGTCAATCGTTCGATTTGATTTTCGTGGATTCTTACGGCGATGGTGGGCCCATTTTCGAATTGTATGAGAACGGATCTTTTGCTCACGCCTATTTCGGAGGTGGATCCGGAAATACCTGGACGTTTGAAGTAGCTAATTCAGGATTGCCAGCTTATGACTCACCATGTGGCGCTTTGGAGCTCGTGGCTAATGCCGCGGGAGTGCTCCTCGATAATGTTTCATGCGTTGCACAATCGGCTGAGCCTCGTCCGGCAGGTGGCAATTGTGGCTTACCCGGTGCCTGGTGCGAAGGAAATATCACCAATACGGCATGGGCCTACTTTGTTGCAGAAGCTGATGTTACTTATGAAATTACCAGTTGCAATGAGGGGGCAGGTTTCGATACTCAACTCGCTTTATATAAAGCAACCGATTGTTTAGGATGGAGCTCGTTTGAACTCACTGCCGCGAACGATGACATGGCCGGCGGATGCTCTGTTTCCGACAATTACTCTTCGTTGCTGTATGCATCATGCTTAGAGGCAGGTGCTACGTATTACGTGCAAGTCGATGGCTGGGAAGGGGCTATAGGTTCTGCAATAATCTCTTTACGAACTGTAGAGGTGGTAAATGAATTACAGGCTGTTTTCAATAACATTCGTTGCCCAATCGCGAAGGGTGAAATCCCTCAATCCTCCATATTACCTTACCTCACCGGAAGCGGTTCCAATTTCGAATGCTCGTGGACGGGCCCGGCTGGCTTTAGCAGCTCAGATCAAAACATCTATGAAATTGGTCCTGGCGAATATTTCTTGAATGTAGTTGATGCCTGCGGCAATACTTATCAGTCTTCCTATACCATTACCCAACCCGACTTATGGACCATTACAGTAGGGGAGACCGGTCCAACGTGTGAAGCAACTTCAGATGGTTCCATACAACTTACAATCAATGGCGCAACTGCCCCTTACTCCTTCGAATGGATTGGTCCTTCTGCTTTTACTTCTTCTATGGAGGATCTACAGAATATAGCTTCCGGCAATTATCAAGTTACTATAATAGATGATAATGAGTGTAATAACTCTGCATATGTCATTCTGGAACCTGAAAACTCTTTCAATTTTAACTTGGGCAATGACACCACATTGTGTTTAGATGCAGAATACATGGTGTTCGGTCCTGCAGGTGTGCTGTATCAATGGCAAGACTTGAGCATTAATCAATTCTATACCATTTCGGCTGACCAATGGGGATTGGGACAGCATGCCATTATTCTCACAGCAACGACGCCTGATGGTTGTGTATATGCCGATGATTTAGTTTTTACGGTAGAAGATTGTTCGAATGCAGTGCCGCAATATGCTGGTGGAAACATGCGCCTATTTCCGAACCCAAGCAATGGAATATTGCAATTGGAATGGGAAAATCGATTGCAATCAGCAGAAATTATCTTGTTTGACATGCAGGGCCGATGTGCGGAGCGTCAAGCGGTAACGAACGCGAGCCGATTGGTTTGGTATCCTTCAGTGGAGGCTGGCGTGTATCAAGTTGTTGTTGAAGCGGAGGGAAGTCGCTATTCTACTCGTTGGGTGAAGCAAGACTGAATTGACTAACCACGGTTCATAACCATGCTATTTTATATGGGCATGGTATGTGGAAATTTGCTTTGGCCGATTATTTTTGTACCGATAAAACGAACAATCCTATGGGACATTCACACGACAATCACGACCATCATGGTCATATGGAAGCTGAGCAAAATGAAATTGGCGGTCCGGTAACGTTTGCTCTTATTTGCTTCGCGCTAGCAATCGTGATTATTTATTTCTGGGCGCAGTAATTTTTTTTGCGCTTCTGGAGGCTGGCTTCGAAGGGCGAGTTTCCAGTTGTTTTTTAGAAAAAACATGCTTGAGTTGAAAATCGAGAAATTCGATCAACTCTTTTCCTTCTATTATATTTATTTCTTGGGATAGCCCTAGGATGAATCGGGCTGCAGGTCGCAGGTCAAAAACAACGGCTTTAAAAGAATAGTAGCCTTTGGTCTCCAGTAATTTAATGTGCTCAACAGTCATCGGATACTCTTCCTTGAGTAGCAATGCCGCGCGCATCGAAAGATGCAACTCAATGGTGTATTCGCTGTCTTTACGAGAAAACCCGAAGGCATCCAATTCTTCTACCCGATGATGCTTACCGTTTCTGTACGGGTGCTTGGTAATCTCTACGCCAGTTATTCGATCGATGTT
>CALQJP020000015.1 GCA_943330925.2 Chryseobacterium gleum | reverse complement strand
GTGTTGTTTGGCTTTGGTCGAATTGGCCGCTTGGCTGCACGCGAGCTCGTGAAGCAGGCAGGCAAGGGGCAGCAGCTGCGTTTGCGTGCTATCGTAACGCGTGAAGACGACGATTTGAGCATCAAGAAGCGCGCGGCATTGTTTGAAAACGATTCGGTACACGGACGTTTCAAGGGCACGGTCGATGTAGATTATGAAAACAAGTGCATGATTGTAAACGGTCAGCGCATCCACATGATCGGAGCAAAAGATCCCGGAGCAATTGACTATACCGCCTATGGCATTCATAACGCCTTGTTGATCGACAACACCGGCGTATTTAAGGACCGCGATGCATTGAGCATTCACCTCAAGGCCAATGGCGTGGAGAAGGTAATTCTCACCGCGCCCGGTAAAGAGGTTCCCAATATTGTGTACGGTATCAACCACCGTGACTTGGACATCGAGAATGAGACCATCTTCTCAGCGGCTAGCTGCACCACCAATGCGATTTGTCCGGTGCTGAAGAGCATCCACGATGCATATGGCATCGACAAAGGGCACATCGAAACGGTGCATGCCTACACCAACGACCAGAACCTGCTCGACAACATGCACAAGAAGAGCCGCCGCGGACGCAGCGCAGCGGTGAACATGGTCATCACCGAAACCGGAGCAGGTAAGGCTGTAACCAAAGTAATTCCCGAGTTGAAGGATAAACTTACGGCCAATGCCGTGCGTGTACCAACCCCGAATGGATCACTCGCGATTATCCACGTCTACCTGAACAAAGAGACAACCCTCGACGCTGTAAACGCTACTGTTCGCAAGAGCGCGCTGGAAGGCGATTTGGTGAACCAGATCTACTACAGCATCAGCGAAGAGTTGGTGAGCTCCGACATCGTGGGCAACGACTGCTGCTCGGTGTTCGACTCACAGGCCACCATCGTTTCGCCCGACGGCAAAGGCGTGGTGTTGTATGTGTGGTACGACAACGAGTTTGGCTACACTAAACAGGTGATTCGCCTGGCGAAATACGTAGCCAAGGTGCGCAGGAATATCTACTATTAAGGGAAGGCCTTTATTGCGCCACTCTTCACTTCAAGAAAATCCAGGTCAGGACGCTCTGCAGAGCGTCCACCGTTTTCGAAAATCCAAAACGCGCCGCAAGGCGCGTTTTTGCTAATAGCCTCACCCCCGGCCCCTCTCCACAGGAGAGGGGAGTAGGTCAGGTGCGGCGAACAAGGTGAAGATTTTTGTGTGGGTTCATTGACAAGAAGGAAGGAGATAAAAAGCTACACCGCGCCTTTAGCGTACTTAGTACTTCGTCCTTTGTCCTTTTCGCTTAGAGAGTTTCTTCAGTATGAGGGTTACCCCCCCTCACCCAAACCATTTCCGCACAATCTCCGCCTTGTGCTTTCGCACATGCTCCAAAAACGCGGCCGCCGCAGCCGAGTGCTTTTTGTCGCGGTGCCATAGCAAGCGCCAGGTGGTTTTCAAAGGAAGGCCTTTCATGGGGATAATCTTCAATCGTCCGGCAGCGATTTCTTGTCGAATGCCAATCATAGGGAGTATCGAAACACCAAGGCCCGCGATTACGGCTTGCTTCACGGCCTCGTTCGAGGTGAGTTGGATTTTGCGAAAAACAGTAATGTCGTTCGTTTCCAAAAACTGCGTCATTGCCTGATTTGTTGCAGATCCGTCTTCTCGGAATATAAGTGTCAGCTTTCGCAACAAATCGTGCTGATTGCGTGAACGGGGTATAGGCAGCTCACTCGATGCCACCAAGTAGAGCTCATTGCGCAGAAGGTCTTCTGTTTCCACACTCAAGCCCTTGGGTAATGTCGAAAACAATGCAAAGTCGATTTCATTTTCACGCAAGTGCGCAAGTGTGCCCTGCTTGTTCGATACGTCCAGATTCAACTCAACGCCTTGATGCTTGGATAGAAACGACGATAAGAAATAGGGAATAACGTATTTGCCGGTTGATACCACCGAGATGCGTAACTGCCCTGAAAGCTCACCCTGCAGCGCTTTTGTCTTGTTGCTGATCTGCTCGGCCTCCGCAATCAGGTTTTCTGCAGCACGGGCAATGTCTTTGCCGAAGGGCGTGATGTACAACTTCTTTTGAATCGTCTCCGTCAATGCTACATCGAAATGCCGCTGCAAGTTTTTGAGCTGAATCGATACTGCCGGTTGCGTCAAATCGAGTGCTTCAGCGGCTTTACTGATATTGCCCGATTTAACGACCTGTGTAAAAATGCGCAGCTGGTTGAGGGTGTAGTTCATAAAATAATTTTATGATATATGGTGTAAATATAAATAACACGATGCAATCCGAGATTTCATTTTTGCAACCAAAATCAACACATGAAACAAAAAGTAACGATCGCCAAGGGTGACGGCATTGGACCCGAAATCATGGAAGCTACACTGCGCATTCTCGCTGCAGCCGGAGCTCAAATCGAAACAGAAGAAATTGAGGTGGGGGAGAAGGTATACCTCTCCGGAAATACCGCCGGCATAGCGCCCGAGTCATGGGAAGTGATTCGCCGCAACAAGGTGTTTCTCAAAGCGCCTATCACCACGCCTCAAGGTGGTGGTTACAAGAGCTTGAATGTGACAACACGCAAGTTCCTCGGATTGTACTCGAATGTGCGTCCGTGCTTGAGTCTGCATCCGTTCGTCGCTACCAAGCACCACAACATGGACATTGTTATCGTGCGTGAAAATGAAGAAGACTTGTATGCGGGTATCGAACACCAGCAAACCGATGAAGTGATTCAATGTCTTAAACTGATAAGCCGTCCGGGCTGCGAGAAGATTGTGCGCTACGCCTTCGAATACGCCCGCGTAAACGGTCGTAAAAAAGTAACCTGCTTCACCAAAGACAACATCATGAAGCAAACCGATGGTCTGTTCCATCAGGTGTTTGATGAAATTGCAGTGGAGTATCCTGAAATCGAAAACGAGCACTGGATCATCGATATCGGCGCTGCGAAAATGGCCGATACGCCCGAGATGTTCGATGTAATTGTTACGCTGAACCTGTATGGTGATGTTTTATCCGATATCTCCGCTCAAATCGCAGGTTCGGTCGGATTGGCCGGATCGGCCAACATTGGCGAGGAATGCGCCATGTTTGAGGCCATCCATGGTTCGGCTCCTCGCCGTGCCGGTCAGGATGTAGCCAATCCTTCCGGTCTATTGCAGGGTTCTATCATGATGCTTTGTCACATCGGTCAAACCGAAGTCGCTGAGAAGATTCAGAATGCTTGGTTGCGCACCATCGAGGACGGTATTCATACCTACGATATCTTCAACGAGGGAGTAAGCTCACGTAAGGTGGGAACCAAGGAATTCGCTCAAGCTGTTATTTCCAACCTGGGCAAGCAACCGCTTCGCCTGAAGCCGGTGACGTTTACCAAAGGTGTACAACTCAACCTCCCAAAATACAAGCGCAAGCCTTCAGCAAAGAAGGAGCTGGTGGGCGTGGATGTATTCGTTCACTGGAGTGGCGAAGAAGCGGATCAACTGGCTGCGAAACTCGAGGCTCTCAACAACGATAAGGTGAAGCTTTCCATGATCACCAACCGCGGTATCAAGGTATGGCCGCAAGGTTTTAAAGAAACGTTCTGCACCGACCATTGGCGCTGTCGTTTCAAACCGGAAGAAGGAAAGACTATTTCCAACGATGAGGTTATCAAGCTGCTGCAACTGGCGTTCAGCAACGGCATAGATGCCATCAAAACCGAGAACCTCTACGCGTTCGATGGTAAAGCGGCTTATTCATTAGGACAAGGACAATAAAAACGAACAGTCATGATTGAAACACCAGAATCCATTCAGGTAAAACTAGCCGATGGCGTGTTTTACAGCGGCGACGCGGCCTCTATCATTCGCGGAATGATTGAGGTGAAGGTGAAGTTTCATGAAGATAAAATCAGTCGACTCAGCAACATGGAGGAAATCAAAATGCGTGAGCAACGTATCAAGGAACTTCAGCGCATGCAGTCGAAGATACAGGATTGGTTGAAGGCTCATGGTGAGCAAGCCAATCTTGAGTTAACGCTTTCGGTTGGTTAAGGTTAGTTAGAGTCACTGCTGTGTTTTCAACCGAGCACAGCAAACGAAAAGAGCCGCTAGCGAGCGGCTCTTTTTATTGGGTTGATTAAGGTTAAGCCTCGACTTCGCTCGGCTACCGGGTTTCGCTCGTCTTCCGCGCCTCGGCTGCGCTCCCTTCGACTGCGCTCCCTTCGACTGCGCTCAGGGACCGCTGTCGAAGGGAATCGAGATTATTGAACTACAATCGTCTTAGCCTCGCGCTGACCATCCTGGCGCAGCACGATTTGATAGGTACCGCTTTGAAGTGTTTGGTCAATTGTGATGCGATTACCGTTTTGTGTAGCATTCTTTCCTACTACGAATGAAGCAACAAGGCTGCCTTTTGCATCGATGATGTCGAGCGATGCACCCGGCTTTACTTCCAAGCTGTGAAGCTGGATGTTAATGAGGTTGTTGCGAAGCGGGTTCGGAAATACATCCCATGCACTGGTGCTTGTCACCAAGGCTTCTGAAGCAGGTATGCAACTGCCACCGATGCAACTACCATCGTTGAAGGTAGCACTCGGGTTGAAATTGCTCGCCTTGCCGTCCGTGCAGCCAAACACTTCGCTGTTGCGGGTGTTGAAGGTGAGTCCTTGTTGGCGCCAGTTTTCTCCTTCACCGGTTTTTCCCTGTAAATTCAAAACGCCGTTTATTTCCCCGGTAGAGGTAAACTGACCAATCAGCACCAATCCTTGCGCATCGGGTGCGCACTTCTCGTCGGTGGGTATCAAGAACCAGCCGCCGTTATTGGCAGCGATGGCCCCACCTAGATCGAACGTTGCAAAGTCAACACCCAAATCCCACATGTCGTTGCCCTCATTGCTGTCGTAACCCACGGTAATCCATGAGTCGAAGCTAACTGCAGCGTCGGCCTGCAAAGCGGCTGACGAAACTCCGGCGGCACTTGCTCCTGCAAAGGGACTTTGGAAGAACGGTGCACTCGATTCAATACGCAACGGATGGGCAGCGTCACCATAGACAACTTGCAAGGAATGCTGAGTTGAAGGCAACTGCGCGTAAACACGGTAGGTATGGCCCGGCACGTTGGCGCCTTCATGGTTTATTTGCCGAACTACCAATCGCACTGGTTGGAAGTCGTTGGCTGGCACATCGGTGGCCTTAGCTATTGAGCATGCTGCAAAGGCTGCAGCGAAAAGTAGATTTTTCTTCATGGTTAAATGATGAATGGATTTCAAATAAACGTCTTACAAGGATAGGCGTTTTTCGCATACCACCATCAAACAAACAAGAAAATCCACAGCCGCTTTTTCAACGCATTGCATTCCTATCCGGGCCATTATCGACAACTCATTGCCATCAGAAATGCAGTCTTCCAGTCGACCTGAAACGAGGGCAAGTATTCCAGCACATCGGCATACCGCGCACAGCGAGGCCCCATGTAGTTGCGCATGCACTCCTGGTGCTCTTCGCTCATCGATGCAAATGCCAGCAACACGTTGAGTTCATGGTAGTTCAACTGATCATGCAGATTCCACATGGCGATTGGCCCGTTGAGCACATGCACGCGACCGTCTTTCAAGAAGTTCACTGTGCACTGTCCGCGATTGCGGAAATAATAGTTGCGCCCGTTCACATACCGATCAGCCGTTTGCATGCTCTTGCCACCCATGCCGGGTAGTTCGGAAAAGCCGTTGGCGTGTAGAATGTCCATTAATTGTTGGGATGCACTATAGGCAGGTGTTGCCTTGGGTGCATGCAGTAGAGAGAGGTTCATGATAGCCATTGTTCTTTGTTTTGCGCAAAGAAGGGAGGGCAGATTGTAAGGTATTTACGACCAGTTTGATTTTTTGCAGTTACTCCAAATAGGTATTAGGTGATAGGTATAAGGTATTAGGTTTATAGGGATTAGGTATAAGGTATAAGGTTGGCGTGACATCACCTATCACCTAATACCTAATACCTAATCCCTATAAACCTAATACCTACTCCCTATTACCTAACTTCGCCGCCATGCCTTCTGCAATAGTGCAAAATTTTCGTGAAGCCTTCGGTGGCTTGAGCCGTTCCATCTGGCTACTGGCATTGGCACAGTTCATCAATCGAAGCGGTTCCATGGTTGTGTTTTTCATGGCGGTCTATTTGAAAGATGAGCTTCTCCTAGACCTCGCACAGGTAGGCACCGTCATGGCTTGCTATGGCGTTGGCGCCCTGCTGGGTGTATATATGGGCGGCCGACTTACCGACAAGGTGGGGCATCATCCCGTTATGGTTGCGAGCCTGCTGGGTGGATTTATTCTTTTCATCGTCGCATCACAAACAACGAGTTTCGTTCCGCTTTGCATCGTCATGTTCCTGCTGAGTGCATTCGGCGATGGATTCCGTCCGGCTGGCATGGTGGCTATTTCGCACTACAGCACACCGGAAAACTATACGCGTTCTGTTTCTCTTTACCGTCTGGCCATCAACCTCGGATTCTCCATCGGCCCTGCAATTGGCGGCTTGCTCGCTGCTATAAATTATAAGTGGCTGTTTTGGGTCGACGGCACTACCTGTTTGCTGGCTTCTGTGTTTGTGTATTTCTATCTTGGACGGGATACGATGCTCAGGGCTGAGGAAATCGCTGCAACGACCTCCGAGGAGAATGAACCCTTGCGTTCGCCCTGGCGCGATAAAGCGTACCTCCTGTTCTTGCCCATGGTGACCATCTATGCCATGGCATTCTTTCAGCTTTTCAGCACCATGTCTATCTATTATAAAAATCATGAGGGTTTTAGCGAAGGACAAATAGGCGCAATACTGGCGCTCAACGGACTGCTGGTTGCCGCCGTTGAGTTGGTGCTTGTATACAAAATCGAGCGGAAGGGGAGCCTCTATCAGTGGATCATTCTCGGGTCTTTGCTGCTCACGATTAGTTACGGATTGATTTTGTTTCTACACGGATTCCTTTGGTTTCTCTTCATCATCATTCTCGTATCTTTTTCGGAAATGCTGGTCATGCCTTTTACCAATACCTTCATGAACAATCGCTCAGGCAAGGCTAATCGCGGCCAATACGCCTCACTCTATGTGATGGCCTGGTCGGCTTCTAACGTCTTTACGCCCATACTAGCCACCAACGTCATGAACGAATGGGGCTATAATGCGTTGTGGTGGATTATGATTGGCTTCACGCTAATGGTCGTATTGCTCACAAGCTGGGTGAAACGCTTGAGTCGTTATTGAGAGTTTATGCCCTCGTATTTCCGCATCACTGCGGGGTTTATGCCAATCGCTATTCTTATGAAGCATAGCGTTTCATGAATATAGTTTCTGCTGCATGCACTTTTGCTTGAAAACGGGCAAACATGGTCAACATCTACATGCATGCAGTACTAATCGTTGCGAATGCCGATAGGCCTTTTGATGAGGCGCTCACATCCGATATTTCGTCATTTGTGAAAGCAGCTCTAACCTACAAGGGGGTTGCTTGCATTGATCTATGCATCTTGCCTGATCATTTGCATATGCTCGTGAAAGTGCAGCCTAATACAGATGTATTGAAAGCCTTGGAAACGTTGAAGTACTGGTTGCAGGATTTTACCCTGCGCCATTCTTCACAACGGCCTTTTGAATGGGACAGTCGCTTGTGGCTGGTATCCAAGTCACCGGCCGATATACCGGTTATGCAAAAGTACTTTCGCAAGCAACCTGCGTATCATGCAGTATTGAACGTTGAGCAGGAGTGGTCCGACTTGATGGATCTGGAAGAGATCGCGGAGGTGGACGGCTTGCAATTGTAATGATCCAGATTTCTTTTCCAACTATTGCTCTTCAAAATAACGCTGTGCCTGTCTGCGGCAGTCGCTCATTTGAAGCGACAGTTGGCCAACCAGATCATCGTTGGCTGCTACTTCGAGTCGCTGGCGCACGTAAGGACCGAAGTACACGAAATCCTGGCTGTTGCCTTCTTCAAAACGTGACACCGAATTCTGCAACTGATTTAAGATCGACTCGAAATTCTTCAGCATGGCCTCCAGTTCAGATACGGGGGCATAGGCTTGAAAAAAGGGTTTCCCTTTTTGTTCGGGAAAACGTTGCTTCAAATCGGCTTTGCAACGGGCTACCATGCGGCCACATTCTTCCAAGGAGTCTTGCCATTGTGTTAGCTTTTCGTCGAGAATAAGCGCATAGTCTTGCGGTGTATACCGCACAATGCCATTGGCCTTGCAGCTGTCTTGATAGGCAAGGCGTAATGCGAAATAGGCATCGCGATGCTGCTGTTGAAAGCGGGTCAATGAATCGCCCATGCCGGGAAGCGATGCTTGCATGGACATGAATGGCTCCCTGAGTGGCACAGCTTCTTTTCCTTTAACGACCTCCTGTATTTTCCAATAGGTGCTGTCGTAGTTCACCCGCGTGCCCACCGTATAATTCGCCTCTGCGAAGAGCTGATCAAACAGGGTGTCTAGAGCAGGGTAGGGCGCTGCATCATTGCGGTTGATGGATTGAAAGAGATCAGTATGAAAAGTGCGCAGCGTATGAAAGTCTCCATACACCTCGCTTTCGGTGCGCATCAATTTCACGCGCAACTCGTCGGACTGCTGCTTGATTGCCGCGGTTTTTACGCGTGGCGAGCACGACTGAAAGAGGATAACAGCAGATATGATCAGGATCGTTCTCAACGAAGTCGGTCGAGCGATTTAATAAGCTGTTCGTCTTTCTTGATGCCTCGCAAGGCAATGAGGTTTGAAAAGAATGCGGCAAACGGAAGGAAAAACGACACGCCCATTGCAAACGGCTCATCCACCAACACCTTCACGGCGTCGAGGATGTAGAGGCTCATAAGGGCAAACGATGCTGCATAAAAAATGAAGCTCATGCGCACCACAGCCATCTGGCGCTGACGATTGTTGTAAAGGAAAATGGCATATGCCGAAATGATGGACGCAATGGCCAGCGGTATGGAAAAATAGTAGGTCGAAATGCCTTCTACGCCCGAACCATCTGCGGCAATGACTTTATAGTTATGCAGCTCATTCGCTCCAATGGTTCCGAATGGAAATCCAAACGTGCTCAGGAATAACACGATCGATGCTGCTAGAAAAAGTGTCTGTGTGCGTTGTATCATCTGCGATTAGTCTTTTTGTCGTTGTCAAAGTTAGTGAAGGATAGTAGGATTGTAGGATTATAGGATAATAGGGTGACTGTGCCATATCCCTATAATCCTACAATCCTATTATCCTGCACCCCTTCTAGCATTTCGCCGTCTTCTTCTTCTTGCCAAACCCACTTTTCGAAACGGTCTTCTCGATATACGATGCGGCATCGGGAACTGCGCATGCGGTGCCGCCCATTTCAACGTCCACTTTGCCGATTTTCGCAGCAACCTGCAACGATAGGGAGTGCAACGATTCTAGTTGACTTCCGGCCATGATCAGAAAACTATTCATGGCATAGCGCACACGATTGGGGGCTTTCGCAATGCCCTTTTCAATCTGCTTCAACAACGCTTGAATCTCTTTGCTGTCGAGTTGATTGTTGGGTATGATTTGCATGTACGACGCATAGGTAGACCATCCGGCTGTGGCAACGAGTTCTTTTTCGGAAGCAATCCATTCCATGGCCAATTCACGTGCGTACTTACTTTCAGCTGCTGTCCACGCTATCGTGTATTCGCTGTGCATATACCACTTGGCGTTTTTCATCCACAGCTGTAGATCTTTCTTGCTCATCTCTTTCGGTGTCGAAATGAGTCCGGCCAGATACATCGCATCTGAATTACCACTAGCGTAGAGGTCCATAGCCAGCTCGTGATTTTGCTTCACCTGCTTCACGATGGTTTTCATATCGCCAACCTTCACTCCGAAGAACGGCTCCACTGCCCCGTGATTCATGTACACCTTCTTAATGCTTGGGCTGCCCATCTTTTCCAATTGGGCCAATATCTCTTTTGCTGTCATCTGACTTATAGAATAGTAGATTCAATTGAGTAATGCACTCCGCGCTGGGCGAGATACTCAACCACGCTAGCATAGCAACCGGCGGTTTGTCCAACAAATTCGGGGGGATTAACACCGACGCTCACAAACGTTCCATCGAGCACCAGTTCGGCTACTGCATTGCACGTATAGCCTGTGGTGCGCGCCATGCTGATGGTTTGCGTGTCGCGGTTGAAACGGTCGAGTAGGTGATAGGTGTAGCGCTTCGCAGTGCCTGCTTCTTCACCATCAATCACAATGCGCATGATGGTAAAGTCTTCTTCGCCCGGCTTGAGTTTCCATTGCGGGAAAAGCAGCTTGGCGGTTACATCGATGGGGCGCACCTGCATGCCGTTGATCTCTACCGGCTCATATGAGAAGAATCCTGCGGCACGCAGCACCTTCAAGTATTCGATGCATCCTGGATAACGAAGCGTTTTTTCAATCATATCGGGGATGTGCGCCATCGTCTTAATGAGTGAACGCAATCCGTCGCTGTTCCAACTCTCGAGCGTGCCCAAACCGGGAAACTCGATGAGCTCCGCTTCACTCAGTGCCTCGCGCACAACCTCCTGACTGTTTTGCACGTAGCGTGCAGGACGTGTGTATTCTTCAATGACATCGATGGGCGAGAAGACGGCTTTGTATTCCCACGGCCATTCACGAACTACGGGCAGCCCGCCTACGAGGCATTCGTAGCGCTTCACCTGCATTTGCTTGTCGTGATACCCGAGTATAATATTGCCCATGCCCGGTGCAACTCCACAATCGGTCACGATCGTTACTCCCTGTTTCTTGGCGAGCTCATCCAATCCAAACGGATCTTCGGGGAAGAAGGAAATGTCGACCATGTTCTTACCGGCCTTGATAACGGTTTCACAAACACTGTATCCCATGAACCCGGGCACGGCGCCAATCACCAAGTCGAAATCAGCAATGAGAGTAGTGAGTTCGACGGCATTCGTTGCATCGCCCTTCACAGTGCGCACACCTTTCGATGCCATGAAATCCAACCGCTCTTGCGATGGGTCGAGCGAGGTAACATCGTGGTTTTTATTCAAGTCTTCTGCAATAGCCGAACCCACCAGGCCGGCACCGAGAACAATGATTTTCTTTTTCATAATAGATAAAATTTAAAGACCCTGACTGATGCGGTAGCGGTCTTCGTTGTAAGTAGAGTATAGTACGTGCATCGTGTTGCGCACGTTGTCAATGCCCAACTTTTTGCCCCATGCGATCAGTCCTTTCGGATAGTTAACGCCCTTGGTCATGGCCAGGTCAACGCTTTCTGCGGAAGCTATTCCGTAATAAACCGTGTCATACGCTTCGTTGATGAGCATCGCCAAAATACGCTGCCCAATGCGGGTTAAAAGCGCACTGTCGCTGGAAGGTGTTGGTTGAAACGCTCCCTCGGCATAGTTGTAAAATCCGCGTCCGCTCTTCTTGCCCAACCAACCTGCTTCCACGAGTTTCTTTTGGGTAATGCTCGGACGGTATCGGGGATCGAAATACATCGCGGTGAACACGCTTTCGGTGACGGTATAATTCACATCGTGACCAATCATGTCCATCAACTCAAAGGGCCCCATGCGGAATCCTAGGTTGCGCATGGCCTGGTCGATGGTAGCCATGTCGGCCAATCCTTCGTCGTGAATGCGCAATGCCTCGCTATAGTAAGGGCGGGCTACTCGGTTAACGATGAAGCCGGGGGTGTCTTTGCATACTACAGGTACCTTGCCCCATGCGAGCATGAGGTCGCAACAGGTGGCGGCCAGGTCGGCACTCGTTTGCAATGCGGGTATGATTTCCACCAGCGGCATGAGTGGCGCGGGATTGAAAAAGTGAATTCCTATGAAGCGCTCCGGTTTGTTGCATGCCGCAGCAATTGCGGTGACCGATAGGGAAGAGGTATTCGTTGCCAGAATGCAGCGCTCGCTAACGATGGCTTCAAGCGATCGAAAAACGGTTTTCTTGACCTCGATGTTTTCAACTATCGCTTCAATGACTAAATCAGATGAGGCCAGTGCCTCAAGCATTTCGCGAAAGGCGATGCGACTCAAGATGCCGGTAGAATCTTCAGCCGAAATCTTTCCTTTCTCCACCAGCTTGGATAGGGTGGCTTTCAGCCCGTTTTCGGCGCGTTCCAGTGCTGCCTTCTGTTGGTCGTAAACAACGACTTCATATCCGGCTTGTGCAGCAACTTGTGCAATGCCGCTGCCCATGGCCCCCGATCCGATAACACCAATTTTCATAATGGAAATTTTACGCGGCTAATTTGCGTCAAAACTAGAAACCAATTGGAGATTACGGATTAGAGATTACAGATTACCGATTACAGATGACGGATTGAATGGCGCCCATCCCTAACCCCTAATCCCTAATACCTAATACCTATCACCTATTACCTATCACCTATCACCTAATCCCTCTCGCCTAAAAACCCCTCCACCGCTTCCGTCAGCATCGCGTAAACACTGCGAAAGTCTTCCATACCACCATACCACGGGTCGGGCACATCAAGCGATTCAGAAGTGGGGGAATAGGATAGCATCAACTTCACTTTGCTGCGTTGCGTGTCGTTTTCTGCCAGGGCAAGCACATTGCGTAGGTTCGACTGATCCATTACCAGGATGTGGTCAAACGACTCAAAATCATGCTTGTTGAATTGTCTTCCGCGAAGGCGTGAAATGTCAATTCCGTATTCTTTCATGCATCGAATGGCTCGGTGGTCGGGCGGTTCACCCACATGGTAATTGGCTGTGCCGGCACTATCAACTTCAAGTTTTAGATTACGCTCTTGTGCCATGTTCCACAACACGCCCTCCGCCATGGGCGAACGACAGATGTTGCCTAAACAAACCATAAGCACGCGCATATCCTCTCGTTTTAATAGACTCCTGCCACCCCTATAATCCTACAATCCTATCAACCTACAATCCTATAATCACTTCTTCCAGTTTTCGGCCAGCTTCAATGCTTCGTACAAGTTGATAACACCACCCGTAACGCTCATGTCACCAAAACGAACTGACTTCGTTTTGTAGGTGCGGGGTGGAATTTCAGACTTCTCGTTTTTCTTCTTGCTGATGAAAATACGTGCGAAGAATTTACCCATCGCCTTGCGTTCCACCGTGCGCTCAATCTTCACCTTGCGGTAGTCGGTTGCGCTTTGCATCATGATGGCTTTCACATCGTTGGCTGTAAGCTGAGGATAATAACTCAGAATGGTGGCCGCAACACCGCTGGCTACAGGAGCAGCCATGCTGGTTCCGCTATTGTCTTTGAATCCGCCGCCGGGCACAGTGCTGTAAATGTCTACGCCAGGAGAAAACACATCGACCGACTTTTTACCATAATTCGAGAAGTCGGCCATCAAGCCTTCTAAGGTCGAACCGCTAGCACCGATCTCCATCCAGGTACTGCACTCTCCGCCGTTTTTGTAGTTGTCTGTTGGGAAGTTGGCTTCCACGTCAATGTTTTTTGAGTCATTACCCGCAGCGTGGATCAAGAGTACGCCTTTGCTTTCTGCATATTCGGCAGCAGCATCTACGGCTTCTTTACCGGGTGAAAAACTCTTGCCGAAGCTCATGTTTACCACACGCGCTCCGTTGTCGACAGCATAGCGAATGGCATTTGCAACGTCCTTGTCGCGCTCATCTCCATTGGGTACACAACGAATCACCATGAGTTGGGCATGCGCACACACACCGTCCATGCCTTTGCCATTCCATGATGCGCCAACAATACCGCCCACGTGCGTGCCGTGCTCGGCCTCCGGACCGTCGATGTGGTTGTTGCCGTATACCCGTTCGTTGATATCGTTGTAATTGTCGCCCACCATGGAACGTGGATCGAAGTCGAGGTTCAATTGATAATCCGTTTGTGTTTGATAATAATTGCGGCCTTCTGCAATCTGTGAGTCGATGTCTTCTGTCATCGTCATGATCACGAAGCCTTTTGCAGCAGAGAGAAACTCATCTTCCGTCTGAATACCCGCTACTTCTTCCACGGTGTAAGTGTCTTTTCCCAAATGCTGACGAACGGCATCTTTGGCGCTGGTAGCGAATTGCTCTACCATGGCTATCTGCATCAAGCCTCCTTGTGCTTCTTCCATGCGGCGATCAAACTCGGCCTTCATTTTTAAATAATGCTCATAATCGGCTTTATCAGCTTTTGCCACTTGTGAGGCATCTGTTACCTGGCCGAAGCGAGCCTTCTCCTCGCGATAAATACGCGTAAACTCGAGGTTGTCGGCCGATACGTCACCACCGGGTCCTCCGATGAAGCTCCATCCGTGCACATCGTCGATGTATCCGTTCTTATCGTCATCCACACCGTTGTCTGCAACCTCGTCGGTATTTACCCAAATCATGTCGCGCAGGTCTTCATGAAAAGTCTCCGTGCCGCTGTCGATAATTGCTACAACAACAGGGGTTGCCTTTTTGCCTTTCAACAGTTCATTGTAGGCTTTGATAGCGCTGACACCGGCTGAACCATCAGCCTCATCGAGCATATGCCATTGATTAAAATCTGCTTTCGTGGGAACAACCATGCTGCTTTGAGCTATGGCATGTATGGAAGCTGCAAACAATGCAGCGGCTATGAGTTGTCTTTTCATACCGCGAATAAACGAATGGAATTTGTTTCAATCAGTGCGGTAAGAAAAATTGTGAATAAGAGTCCGTTCAGGGAGGACAGTCCGCAATTCGAAGCGTGTCGGCGGCGAGTACATTTGTCGCATGAACGCTATGCAAGCTAAAAAGGATGCCTTCGAACGGCTGTTAATCATCATGGATGAACTGCGGGCGCAATGTCCGTGGGATAAAAAGCAGACGCTTGAGAGTTTGCGTCACCTCACCATAGAAGAGGTGTACGAACTGGGCGACGCCATCATCAAGGGCAATTTGCAAGAGTTGAAAATGGAGATTGGCGACATTCTGCTGCACATGGTTTTCTATGCAAAAATTGCCAGCGAGCAGGGTGCTTTCGATATAGCGGATTCACTCAACGGCATTTGTGAGAAGCTCATCAGCCGTCACCCGCACATCTACGGCGACGTGGTTGTGGCCAACGAAGATGAGGTAAAGGCCAACTGGGAAAAACTCAAACTAAAGGAAGGAAAGAAAAGTGTTCTCGAAGGAGTTCCCCAAGGATTACCTGCATTGGTCAAAGCATCACGCATGCAAGACAAGGCGCGCGGAGTGGGTTTCGATTGGGAGTATGCGCACCAAGTATGGGACAAGGTGTTGGAGGAACTCGACGAGTTTAAAGTGGAAGCAGATGCCAATAGCGATAAGATGGAAGACGAGTTTGGCGACGTGCTATTCTCTCTCATTAACTATGCACGCTTCAAAGGAATCAATCCGGAAGACGCCTTAGAAAAAACCAACCGCAAATTCATCAAGCGCTTCCAATATCTTGAAACAGAAAGCGCCAAAGACGGCAAAGTTCTCGGCGAAATGTCTCTTGCCGAAATGGACGAATACTGGAATCGGGCGAAGTCAATTTAGGTTGACACGAATGCAGGAATGAAAGTGCTGGACACGAATACGCGAACGAAAGTGCATGACAAGAATGCTAGAATAAAAGTGCAGGACACGAATGCACGAATGTGAATAGTATTCGTGCATTCGTGTCTAAAAACATATTCTCAACCCCAATGCCAGGTATGCCGCATTTTATTCCACACAGGAATTAGGGTTGCAAAGGGAGCACTTCACTTTTGGTGAAAATTCTCACCATGCATCATACCACCATCAAACACAAAGAGCTTAGCTTCGAGGTTATGCGTTGCTGCTTCGCGGTGCATAGCTACCTCGGAAATGGCTTCTTAGAAATCGTTTACAAAGACGCGCTTCAAATAGAATTTGACAGGGCCGGTATCGCATACCACCGTGAACATAAGTACGAAGTGCTCTACAAGGGGATCATTCTGCCTCATTACTTCTGTGCCGATTTTGTAGTAGAAGATTCTATTATACTCGAAGTAAAAGGGCAGTCTGTAATCACCGATCTCTTTCTGGCACAAACACTCAATTACCTGCATGTTTCAGGAAAAGAGTTGGGGATTATCGCTGCATTCGGAGGCCCAAAGCTGGAATCCAAAAGGATAGTCCTATAAAACAAAAAGCACCGCCGAAGCAGTGCTTTTTAGAAGACTATGATACTATCAGTGATTAATTACCACCTGACGGTTGTATGTTCCTTTTTCACTTACCACGGTAAGCGTGTAAACTCCTTCTGATAGGTTGGATGTGGCAAGAGTAGCTTGTGATGATGAGTTGAACTGATTCAATACCATGCGACCAACTGAATCGTATAGACGAATTTCAACTGCAGCGCTTTCGGTTTGCACACGCAAGAAATCACCCGCAGGGTTCGGATAAACGATCAGCTGTGTGTTATCGATCGATTCATTTACGTCAACGGTGTTGGTGCAAATCGTTGTTGTTTCACTATCCGAGAATTCTCCACCGGCGGCAACTTCAACTCCATTCGGGTTAATCACCGAATAAGAGCCTTCGCCATACAAGCAGCAAATACCATCGCCATAATCATCATAAATGGTAAACTCATAGCAACCGGCCGCAACGCAAACATCGAGATCAATGGTTCCGCCGGTGTAGCCGCTGCCGCTTGCTAAGATGTTACCTGCGTTGTCTTGAATATCCCATGTGGTTTCTTCAGGGAAGTCGTCTAATACGATATTCAAACTGAAAGAACTTGCATTACCGCTAATTGCGTTGAAATTGAAGGTAGAGCTGTTGTTGTTCGTTACATCATCGTTTGCTGTTCCATTCACGTTGGTGATCCAAACGGTGAGTGTGTTTGCTCCGTTGGTGGCACTAAGTGTAGGGAGGTTAATGGCTGCGGTTTGGTTGGTGTTCAGTGAACCCGTCCAGTTGATGGTAGATACGCTGCCATTGTTGAGTTGGTAGTTGATGGTGCAGGAAACAAGCGCCGTTGTCCCGTGATTCATCAGTGTGAATACCGGCGTAACCTGGTCGCTGCAATTGCTTTCGGCAATTCCACTAATGCCGCCCGATTGTGCATCGAGGTTAGGCAATTCAAATCCATCGGGATAACCGTCAAGTACCAGTGTACCTGTATTGAGCGGATCGAGCCAGTCGTTCAAGCGAGATGATGAAGTGTTGCCATTGTCCCAGCTCACACCGAAACGGCCGTAAAAGTCATACTGACCATTGCCATTGCTGCCATTGCAAGCACTTGCGCCACCAAACAACTGACCGATGATACGGTGGTCTTGGTTAAACAGGGGAGCACCACTTGAGCCGGGTTCTGTAACCGCTACTTCCCAATTGTCGATCCACCAAACTTGCGCGCCGTTGCCGGTGTCATGGTAGGGAGCATCGTCCTCCTGAGCGAACTTTTTTACATTGCCACCAGGGTGGTGAATACAAACAGCCGAGCTTACAGCGCTTTCGCTATCTGTCGCGTCCCAACCGGCGTACTGCACATTGTAATCGGCCGGCGGAGTATCGTTGAGTAACAGAAGGGCCACATCGCTACCGGCATTGTTCGCCACGAGGTCGGCTCCGGAAATGAGGTCGGAAGTTGGTCCTGTGTTGCCTGTGCAAGATGAAGACTCGTGATTGAAGTAAAACACCCAGTTGTTGGTGTTCGATCCTGCTGTGCAGTGATTGGCCGTGAGGAAATAGGGAGTGCCATCATTCGCTGTGTTGTTGACCAATGCTCCTGTGCAAATACCGCTTCCGCCTTGCACGATGATGGCCACAGAGCGCTTTTCAATTTGCCAGTCGGCTGCTTCGGGGCAGTTTACATTCACGTTGCAAGCGCCTGAGCTACCGAATGGTCCGCGAAGGGCTTCAACGGCGTCCTGAACAAACGGGCTGCTTGCAAAGGGGCGGTAGGTGTGCACGACTTCGCCAATGGTAAGTTCCGATTGATCAAAGAAGTTGTTAGGGCAGGTGTATTCCACTACAATGCGATCGCCGTGAATGAGACCGCATGCCAGAACACCCGAAGGCTTCATGTTCTTATGGTTGAATGCCCCCAGAAACTCCTTGCGGTCGGCCGACCAGATGAATACCTGTCCGCCTTTGGGCACTGTGAACTCATCGAAGCGAATGCTCATCGAAAGAGCTCCCGGGCACTCAAGTCCGAGCAACCAAGTGGTCGTTCCGGTGGATGCGTCTGAAGAGATAACACCCGAATTGTTGATGTTGAAGTTGGTTTCGAATTCAGCTCCGAAGCGGTAGGGAATGTCTTTGTACTGATCAGTGATGGCATCTTCCAGCGCCAGTCGTTCACGATCGATGGCTCCCATGCGCTCGAAGCGAATGTCGGCTGAGGTGGTTTTCACTTCCCAGTTTTTGGGTTGGCCACCGTGGCTGAGTTGTGCCATGGCTGCCGTGCCTGCTAAGAGGCAAAGTGCGGTAAGTAACGGTTTTATCATTGCGTGGTTTTTTCAAATACGAATACCTTTTCAATCGGGTATTCCTTGGGTTCATGGTTTTTAAATAGTAAAAACTGCCGCAAATTCACGAAAGATTGCTTAAACAATTCGTGAATCCGTGGCAGCTTCTTTTCAACCTCCGGTAAGTATTAAGTACAAATTACTTCAACACCACCCTACGCACCGCACCGCTTGGTGTGCTCAATACGATCGTGTAGGCTCCGTGGCTCCAGGTTGTGGTAGCGAAAGAGTAGAGGTTGCGTAGTGTGGTTACATTGATTTGCTCTTGGGCAACCAACGCGCCGGTCATGTCATAGCAGCTCAATTGAGCCAAGCCCGCAATAGGTGACTGCACTGCCAGGGTTAGCTCATCGTTGAAAGGGCAGGGATATGCTTCCAAAACGGCATTAGCAGAAACTTCCTGAACATTGTTCGGAATAGCATTTACAACATTCAGCGTAAAGCCTGTCATTGGCATACCTCCAGGCAGGAAGCCGCCCTCTGGCGTAACGGTGAATGTCAGGCAGGTAGTACCAACGCATCCGTTAGCCATTACAGTTAGGCAAACGGTGTACGTACCGGCCACGTCATAGATGTTGGTAGGGAAGGGCTCGGATGAAGTGTTTCCATCACCGAAATCCCAGGCGAATGACGCCGTGTTAGAAGGATCGAATGGGAAAAGGATCCATACAACACCCGGCGTTTCGCTCCACATGGCTGAATCGCTTAACAGAAGAATTTCCGGATTACAGCCTACTGAGCCACCGGTGCAACCCTCCTCGTCCACAACTCC
>CALQJP020000014.1 GCA_943330925.2 Chryseobacterium gleum | reverse complement strand
TTTTCATTTCGATTGATGGCTGCCTGTATCAACGAAATTTTCATTTTGATGCGCGACAACTCTGTCTGACCCTCGAGCAGCTCAAGTTGCATTCCTCCGAGCCTATCCAAATACACCGAGGTGAGAATAGGTGCCTCGTCTTCCACCATTGTCTTATGTTGAATGTAGACTTGCGTGAATGCGACGTGCAATTCCTGCAATCGCTCATTCAGTTCAGCATTTTCCGGAGTGATAGCAATATTCATAGGTCAACGAATTTACATCTGTTTCATGATATTACATAGCACGCATGCATTGAAGGAATTAGAAAGCAAACACAACACTTGACATTCCTCATGTTAATTGGTGAGAAGCCTCAAAATCGGCGCGAGCAATCTGCAACAGGTTTGTCGCTACATCCTCATCGCCATGAGCACCTCCCCCATCACCGAAGCAGTTTGTTATCACTGCAATCAATCATGCACAGAGCAAACGATAGTGGCCGATAACCATGCGTTTTGTTGTGAAGGTTGCAAAACGGTGTATGAACTTCTGAAGGACAACAACCTCTGTAACTACTATAACTTCAACGACGAAACACGCATCCAGCCTAAGGCTAAAAATTTCGGAAATCGATTCGCCTACCTTGATGATACCGATGCAATTTATTCCCTCTTTCGCTTCAAAAGCTCAACGCATGCCATTGTTCAACTTGAACTTCCACAAATGCATTGCAGCTCTTGTGTTTGGCTGCTGGAACACCTATACCGATTAAACGATGGCATTGACAGCGCTCGTGTGAATTTCATGGATAAGGAAGTAAGCATTGAATTCAATCCGGAAAAAACATCCTTACGAACCGTGGTTGAGTTGCTAACGACCATCGGTTACGAGCCTCACATTCGGCTCGACAGTCTTGAAGCAAAAAGCAAATCTCCCCATCGCATGCGCATCTACCGAATCGCATTGACGGGCTTTTGCTTTGGAAACATTATGATGCTTGCCTTTCCAGAATACTTCCATATTGCGGAGCAGGGCGACCAATCACTTCAACAAACCTTCTCCTATTTGAGCCTTGCCTTATCCTTACCTGCACTCACATTCGGAGGAGGTGAATTTTTCATCAGCGCATGGAGGGGCATTCGTTCCCGATATCTGAACATCGACATTCCCCTGGCACTATCCATTCTACTCACGTTTGGAAGAAGCCTGTACGAAATTGTATCAGGAAGCGGAAACGGTTATCTCGACTCCATGACAGGCATTATCTTCTTTATGCTGATTGGTCGATATTTCCAGGAACTCACGCACCATCGCATTCAATTCGATCGCGACTATAAAAGCTTTTTTCCGATAAGTGTGACCATTCAAACGGAGAACAATGAAGAGACCACCATTCCGCTTACGAAACTACAAACCGGCATGTGCATCCTTGCACGCTCCGGCGAACTAGTCCCGGCCGACTGTCTTCTCCTGAGCGACACAACTGAAATTGACTACAGCTTCGTTACGGGTGAAGCACAGCCCGTTCAAATTGAGAAGGGTGATCTCATTTACGCCGGAGGTCGCATCATCAGTACACTTGCACGCTGCGAAGTGGTTAAGGATGTTTCGCAAAGTTATCTAACCAGTCTTTGGAACAAGAATAACTATCAAACAAGGCAATTCAAATCAAATTGGATAGACCGGTTGGCCAAACACTTTACTCTTCTATTACTCACAATTTCTGCAACTGCTTTTATGTTTTGGCTCCCCACAGATGTCAATCGCGCTTTCGACGCCCTAACGACAGTGCTTATAGTTGCTTGTCCGTGTGCGCTTCTGCTTTCGGCTGCATTCACTCACGGCACGATGCTTCGCATTTTCAGCAAAAATGGCATGTACTTCAAAACAGCCGAAACCATCGACACACTCTCCGCAATAAACCACTTCGTGCTCGATAAAACCGGCACATTAACCGGGCGCAATGCTATGATCAGTTATCACGGACCAACACTTTCAACGTCGGATATGTATGCCATTCAAAGCGTCGCCTCACAGTCGAATCACCCGATGAGTCGATTGCTTTCAGTATTTCTCCCGACGGATATAAATCCTCCTATTATTTCAAATTTTCAAGAGCTTCCCGGGAGAGGCATGGTGGCCCAATTAGATAGAGGCAGTATTCGAATCGGCAATGCATCTTTTTGCGGAGCCATTAATAATCCGCTAGAAGAAGAGTCTGCAGTGCATATCCGCATCGACGACACTTACATGGGGTATTTCGCTTTTCGATTTGCCCTGCGAAACCATACCAATGAAGCAGTTGCGGCAATGAAGAAACAAGGTTCACTTTCGCTTGTGAGTGGCGACACTGCAAAAGATGAAGCTCGTATGAAAGAGCTCCTTGGCCCTGAAACCAAATTGCTATTCAGAAGTCTACCAGCCGATAAACTCGAACACGTTAAACAAATGCAGTCTGAGGGAAAAACAGTAGCCATGATAGGCGACGGACTGAACGACGCAGGCGCGCTGATGCAAAGCGAATGTGGCATCGCAATATCCGATGAGACCAACAACTTCTCACCTGCCTGCGATATCATTCTCAACGCTGAATCCTTTTCAAAGCTGCCTGCACTCTTAATGCTATCACATCGCAGCAAGCTCATCATACGCATGAGCTTCATGATTTCACTGCTATACAATTTAGTTGGAGTTGGATTGGCAGTGCAAGGCAATATGCAACCTGTGATAGCCGCCATTCTGATGCCAATCAGCACCATTTCAATCATCCTTTTCACTACTGGCGCAAGCCGCATCTTCGCTTCCAGGCTGCGACTGCTGTAAGCTATTCCACACCGTTGTTTTTGATGAATGTCATATTTTTTTCTAACGACCGTCAATTTGCACCCTCGCTCGCAACAGTTGATTTGAAGCGTTAAATCATCACAACGCGTGCAAGTCATTTACATACTAATCGGAGCCAGTCTACCCATAGCAATTGGGTTTCTGATTGCCTTCATTCGGTCGGCCAAATCGGGTCAGTTCGACGATGCAACAACACCGGCCATTCGCATGCTGATGGACGATGAGATAACTACACCAACCGACAACCAAAACCAATCACCTATATGAGTACATCTGTTGAACGTTTTGCGTACGACAACAAAATCGTAAAACAATTCGCTTACGCCACTGCACTGTGGGGAGCGGTGGGCATGCTGGTGGGCGTCATCATCGCCCTGCAGTTAGTGTTTCCTGCACTGAACTTCGACATCCCTCAAACTACTTACGGAAGACTTCGCCCACTGCATACCAATGCAGTGATTTTCGCATTTGTGGGCAATGGTATTTTCATGGGAGTCTATTACTCGCTGCAGCGACTAACGAAAGCGCGGATGTGGAGCGACAAACTATCAGCATGGCACTTCTGGGGCTGGCAAACAATCATCGTGTTTGCTGCCGTCACGCTAATGTGGGGAATCACCACAGGAAAGGAATACGCAGAGCTAGAATGGCCTATCGACATCATGATAACACTCGTGTGGGTGCTATTCGGCATCAACATGTTCATGACCATTTACAACCGGCGAGAAAGACATCTTTATGTGGCTATCTGGTTTTTTATTGCTACTTGGGTAACGGTGGCCATGCTACACATCGTGAACAGCTTTGAAATGCCGGTTTCGCTTTTTAAAAGTTACTCGTGGTATGCGGGTGTTCAGGATGCGCTGGTGCAATGGTGGTATGGACACAACGCCGTTGCATTCTTCCTCACTACGCCCTACCTCGGACTGATGTATTACTTCGTACCGAAAGCTGCCAACCGTCCCGTATACTCCTATCGTCTTTCCATCATTCACTTCTGGGCGCTCATCTTTATCTATATCTGGGCTGGTCCACACCACTTGCTGTATACTTCCCTCCCCGACTGGGCGCAGTCATTAGGAACAGTTTTCAGCATCATGCTCATCGCTCCATCCTGGGGCGGTATGATCAATGGCTTGCTCACGCTGCGCGGAGCATGGGACCGTGTGCGTGAAGATGTTGTATTGAAGTTTATGGTTGTTGCCGTTACCGCTTATGGTATGGCCACGTTCGAAGGCCCCATGCTTTCGCTGAAAAATGTAAACGCCATTTCACACTTCACCGACTGGACTATTGCACACGTGCACGTGGGGGCGCTCGGATGGAATGGCTTTCTGACGTTCGGTATGCTCTATTGGCTGATACCGCGCATGTGGAAGACCAATCTTTATTCAATAAAATGGGCCAATTGGCATTTCTGGATTGGCACCTTGGGTATCGTTCTCTATGCTGTACCCATGTATTGGGCCGGATGGCGCCACAATGAAATGCTCACACAGTTTACCGAAGACGGAAGATTGCAATATCAATTCCTCGACATGGTAAATGGTATGCAAGCTTTCTATGCTTTGCGTTCTATTGGGGGTACGCTATTTCTTCTGGGAGCCGTAATCATGATTGTTAACCTCTCGAAGACTATTGCCCAAGGATCATTTCAGGCGAATGAAGAAGCAGAGGCGCCTGCGCTGGCAAAGAACTACGCCATACATGGCAATGAGCACTGGCACCGCATTATCGAACGTCGTCCATTTCAAATGCTCGTGCTTTCCCTCGTTATGGTAGCCATAGGTGGTGCTATTGAAATGATACCAACGTTCCTCATCAAATCGAACATTCCGACCATCACAGAGGTAAAGCCCTACACACCGCTTGAGCTGGAAGGGCGAGATATCTACATCCGCGAAGGTTGCTATACATGCCACTCCCAGATGGTACGTCCCTTCCGCGCAGAAACCGAACGCTACGGTGAGTATTCAAAGGCTGGTGAATTTGTATACGACCATCCATTCCAATGGGGTTCTAAACGAACCGGACCGGACTTGGCTCGCGAAGGAGCAGGCAACAACAAGAAGTCGAACGCGTGGCATTACAACCACATGGCCGACCCAACCTCTACTTCGCCGACTTCCATTATGCCTCGATACCCGTGGCTGCATACCAACACCATCGATGAAGATATGACGCCCGCGAAAATCAGGGCTATGATAAGGCTCGGAGTTCCCTATCCCGACGGATATGATCAACAAGCGGTAGCTGACATGCATAAGCAAGCGCAAATAATTGCCGATGATTTAAAAGCAAATGAGTCACAACTCCTGCTGGGCGAAAATGGCATTCAGGCCAACCAGGAAATTATTGCGCTCATTGCTTATATGCAAAAGCTCGGAGCCGACATCGAAGTTGCAACATCCTCTAACCCCACTCCAAAGCCATGAAATTCATCAACTACCTCGAATCCATCGTCGGCATCAGTATCTATCCGATGATGTCGCTCATTCTGTTTGCCGTGATATTCACTGCTGTAATCATCAAAACATACAGCACCGACAATGCTGTAATCGACGAACACAAAAACCTTCCTATACAATGAAAACGTCACTTCTTTCAATAGGTCGACACACCCTTTTGACGCTCGGTGCCCTTATGGTTCACTCGTTGATCTGGGCGCAGACTCAGATTGTGCAAGCCACAGCAGCTGCGCCAAAAGCAACTCCCTACACCTCACCCATTTTTTATGCATTGTGCTTCGTGGCCATTCTGCTGCTCATCTTCATTATGCAGCTGAGTAAAGTGCTTACCACGGTAGCGCGCAACTATAAACGCGGTGATAAATCGCTATGGGATAAAACAATGATGATTCTGGTTCTCATTGCTGCATCAATGGCAACAACAGCTCCACTATCGGCAGCGGTTCCGGCAACTGCAGCAACTGCTCAGCCTGCGCCTACTCCACTTCTAGACTTCCTGCACCAAGGTTTTGGATCGAACGCAATCAATGCCTTGGCAAGCATCATCTTCTTCGAACTTCTGGTGGTGGTTTATCTATTGCGGTTAGTTCGCATGTTTACCATGAAGGAACAGGAATTTGAATCGGCCCTCATCGAAATACCAGCAACAATAACTAGCCCTTTGTGGGATAAATTGAATGCTTCAATTGCAATAGCCGAGGAAAGCGCTATCATGACCGACCATGAATATGACGGTATCCGAGAACTCGATAATTCGCTTCCTCCGTGGTGGAAATACGGCTTCTACCTAACCATTGTGTGGGCCTTCGGATACATGCTGTATTACCACATTTCATCGGGCCCATCCAGCGCGCAAGAATATAAATCGCAAATGACACAGGCCGCCAACGATTTGGCTGAATACCGCAAAATGGCTAAAAACAGGGTTGATGAAAGCAATGTGGCTGTGCTTAAAGAAGGCAGCGACCTAAAGGCCGGCAGTTCTATTTTCATTCAGTATTGCGCAGTATGCCACGCGGCGGACGGCGGCGGTATTGTGGGCCCCAACCTGACCGACAACTACTGGATACATGGCAACGACATCAAAAACATTTTTACAACTATCAAATACGGCGTCCAGGGTAAGGGTATGAAATCGTGGCAGCAAGAATTGTCTCCGGTGATGATGGCTCAAGTGAGCTCCTACATCACAACTCTTCAAGGCACGTCACCTGCAAGCCCAAAAGCACCTGAAGGCAAACTCGTTGAAGCAACAATTCAAGCTGTTGCAGACACCAGCGCAACCGACACAACCGGAATCTCGAAGCCGCAATGAGTTCAGACAATCAAGATAGCGAACGTTTTCGGGACACGGTCGCGCACATTGATGCGGAAGGTCATCGCGTTTGGTTTTATCCGAAAAAACCTTCGGGCAATCTCTATCGCTGGCGCTCAATCGTTAGCTGGCTTTATCTGGCCGTATTCTTTGCGCTTCCATTCATTAAAATCAATGGAGATCCACTTTTTCTTTTCAATGTAGCCGAAAGAAAATTCATTCTGTTCTCTGTTCGATTTTGGCCACAGGACTTCTTCATCTTCATGATTGGCATGGTGGCATTCATTGTCTTCATAGCCCTGTTTACAGTGGTATTTGGCCGTGTTTTTTGCGGCTGGGTTTGTCCGCAAACCATCTTTATGGAAATGGTATTCCGCAAAATAGAATACCTCATTGAAGGTGATGCTGCCTACCAAAAGGCACTCAACAAAATGCCTTGGAACCGAGAAAAGATTTTGAAGAAGTCACTGAAAGTAATCGTGTTCTTTCTAGTTTCTGTGGTTATCGCCAATACAATGCTCTCCTACATTATTGGTGTAGACGAGCTCTATAAGATTGTGACGGAACCCCTCTCACAACACATAGGAGGCTTCACACTAATGATCATCTTCAGTGCTGTCTTCTTTTTTGTTTACCTCTGGTTTCGCGAGCAAGCGTGCTTGGTCGTATGCCCATATGGTCGAATGCAAGGCGTTCTCCTCGACAAAAACAGTATTGTCGTAGCCTATGACCATGTGCGCGGAGAACCAAGAAGCAAGCCGGTTAAAATAGCCTCTTCGAATGCCGGTGATTGCATTGATTGCCATGAATGCGTGCGTGTTTGCCCTACAGGCATTGACATTCGCAATGGCACCCAACTCGAATGCGTAAACTGCACCGCTTGTATCGATGCGTGCGACCATATCATGGACAGTGTGCACAAACCGAAGGGACTCATTCGATATGCAAGTGAACACAGCATAGTTACCGGAAAGCGCCTGCGAATCAATTGGCGCATGGTTGCATACAGCATAGTGCTTCTATTGCTCGTAGGGCTGGAATCGTTTCTGCTCATTACACGCAGCGACTTGCACTTGCATATAGTGCGCGCAAAAGGAACGCTTTTCTACAATGAACCCAACGGCAACGTGAGCAATCTCTACAACGTAAAAATCATCAACAAAACACACGCAGATCTGCCCGTCGAATTCATGTTGAGCAATGTGCCGGGAGAAATACGAATGGTGGGAAATACAAATCTCGTCGTGAAAAAAGACAGCCTGTTGGACACTCAACTATTCGTTGTGATTCCGGCAGATGCCATCGAAGAACAAAAAACTAAAATCCACATCGACGTGGTCAGTTCAGGTAAAACATTGGGCCATGAAAAAACCGTGTTCCTGGGACCACATCATCAATAAATACTCGAAATGAACTGGGGATGGAAAATAACATTGGTCTACTCGCTCTTTGTAGTGGGTATACTCACACTCGTATTCAAGGCGCGCTCAGAGAAAGTCGATCTAGTCGCTACCGATTACTACGCCCAAGAGTTGGCATACAGCAAACGAATAGAAGCACAGCGCAATGCAAGCGAAATGTCTGAGCGGCCCGTCGTTCGTCAAGACGCCACTCAACTCGTAGTTGAATTGCCTACTTCCTGCGAGCATTTAACGAATGGAGATATCCACGTGTATTGCCCTTCAAATGCTTCGCTCGACCAGCATTTGCCATTAACAAACGCTGCCGCACAGGTCTTTGGGCTGAGCGAACTTCCAACCGGAATCTACCTAATCAAAATCTCGTTTGACATGGATAGCAAGCCCTTCTTCATCGAACAAGCATTGGAATGGAAATAACAAGCTACATATCTGCAGCCTTGATACTGGGACTAGCGGGAAGCCTGCATTGCATCGGAATGTGCGGACCTCTGGTATCGGTGCTTGAATCTGTCTCTCTTCAGAAAAGATGGTCGCTCTCTCAGCTACTCTATCACCTCGGACGGTGGACCACTTATACCGTTTTGGGAGTAATTGCAGGAAGCATAGGTCAAGGTTTCGCAACGCTGGGTCTTCAACGTTGGGCGGTTCTAATAGCTGGTATCGCCATGTTATTGCTGTTGTTTGTTCCATCACTAAGCCGCGCTATTAAACTTCCGGCAAGTCAGCTGGCGCAGCGATTGCGATCGGTTATGAGTGCAGCACTTCGCTCACAACGGCATCACCATCGCTTCCTCTTTGGCTTGTTAAACGGATTACTACCGTGCGGCCTCGTGTACACAGCACTTGCGGGATCGCTGGCCGCCGACCAAGCTTGGAAAGGCGGGCTATTCATGCTACTTTTCGGCTTTGCAACCACTCCTGCACTAGCAACAGTATCTCAACTAACAGCTTGGATTAGTGGTCGGTTCAAAGCGGCAACCACTCAACGCCTGAAGTTAGCCTTCTCCATTATCGCATTGCTGGTTTTGCTTAGAGGCGCCAATTTGGGCATCCCCTTCTTCAGCCCACATTTCGAAACTCAGACAAAACAAATGGAGTGCTGCCATAAATGAAAAAGGTTGAAAGATCCGGCTTCGACACCGTCTCTTTCAACCTTTTCAAAGGGTTATATGCACTGATTACATCTTCACATTATCCTTTAGGATGTAGCCTTCTTTTCCACCCATCAACTTGATTTTAACAAAGTCGCCGTTGTCGCCCAACAGTTCAAACTCAGTGTCACCAGGGACCTTGCTAACAACTGAAGCTCCTTTTTCCGGACCTGACAACACATCATAGCGATCCGATTTACCGCCACGTGTCTTCACCGCTTTTGCAGAAGCAGAGTGTGCGTTACCTGAAAGTTCATTAACCGGAAGCGTGATACCGATAGAGGCAAGAACAGGTACTTCATCCAACTTCTTCTGACCAAATGCCAGTTCCTTTCCGTATTCCTCACGGTCAATTTCTGCAGCCATTTTGTAATACTCAACAGCCTTTTCGAAATTGCCATAGGTCAGGTAAATGTGGGCAATGTTGCACAATCCTTCAGCGCAGTATGGATCTGCCTCCACGATACTCTTGTAAAGAGTGAATGCACCTTCGTAATCCTTTTGATCCTCGATCAATTCCATAGCTTTCTTTCCCTTGATGGCGTGATCCTTCACCTTAATCTTGCGATAGTCAGGCTTCACTTGCTCGAAAATTGGAGCAACATAATCAGCAGCCATTTTAACCAATGCATCAAAAGCCTGATCCACCAAAAGGTTGGTAGCTGTCATAGCTGTCCAGTTGCCTGTCTTAGCATCGTAACTTGAAGAAGACTCCTTGGTTACGTCTTTAGAGAAAATAGCAAGCACCTGACCTGTATTCACTGATATAATCTTCATTGAAATGGTAGCACGAATTTTACGGACACGACGGGTAGAGTTCTGCTCATAGTTCTCATTCCAGTTAGTACTTCCTGAAATGATGGCATCGATACCCAGGATTTTACCTACCTGTGCTGCCTGACTGTCGTCAATTACTCCCGACATGCTCAGCGTCTGCTCTTTTAGGATACGCTCCATCTCGGTACGCTCAACGAAAGAGAAAATGGAAGTCTTCACTCCTTTTTGAAAGGTTTCGCCATCTTCCACCTTGAACAAACCAACGCTCACTTTGTCAATACCGCGCTGATCTTGCATCCAAGCCTGAAGAAGCTGATCGGTTGTCTTTTTACCACGTCCGTCGTAACGATCGTAGTAGTAGTTGTTGTTCTCTTCCCCAAAATCGAGAACAGCCACACGTTTAACACCCGTCAATGGCTTTTCCGGAGCCTTCATTAGGAAATATGGCTTTTGAGCCTGTGCCAACGCTGCCATTACAATTAAGCAGCAAGAAAGTAAAAACTTCATAAGATATGAATTGATTAATTATTAGGCCGCAAAAATAGAAACTCTCGGGGCTCTCCTTTGTCATGTTAATCACCTGTTTTGCTATTCTTGGCATTCTGACAACCTCTCGACTAATTTTGTATAAAAATGCGGTACTATGGAACTTGACGAGATTATAGAATTCCAAGCATCACCTCAAATGATTTCCAAAATTTTGGAGTTGAGCGTTCACAAGACCTTCGAAGAAGGCGATGTAATTCTACAGGAAAACGCCCATATCCGTTCCATTCCTATCGTTACTTCCGGAAGTATCCGCGTGATGCGCTCCGAGGGCGATGAAAAGGAAATACTGCTTTACTACATAAAAGCAGGCGAAAGCTGCATCATGTCGTTTCTTGGAGGATTGCACAACGACACCAGCAAAGTGAGAGCCGTAGCAGAAGAAACAACCGACATTCTCTTTGTGCCAGTTACAAAAGTGAAAGAACTCATCCGCGAATACCCGGAATGGCTGGATTACATCTTCCGTTTGTACCACCAGCGCTTTGAAGAGTTACTCGAGGTTGTCAATGCTGTGGCATTTAAAAAAATGGATGAACGCCTGTTGCTTTTTCTGGAGAAAAAAGCAGATATCTCGCAGAGCAGGATTCTCTCTGTTACGCATGAGCAACTGGCTGCCGAACTCGGAACAGCGCGCGTGGTGGTGTCACGATTACTCAAACAAATGGAGGTAGAAGGACTCGTTAAATTGGGTCGAAATAAAATTTCACTCCTGTAACAAAAGTCACTTCACTCCTCGATCAGTGTCCGCATGTTTGCGCAAACAATTCGAACAACGTTATGAAAGCAAACATGGGTTCAGCAGATCGCATCATTCGCCTGGTTTTGGCAGCGATATTCGTTACTCTCTTTTTCACAGAAACTGTAACTGGAACGCTTGGCATTGTGCTTCTCACTTTAGCCGTAGTTTTCACGCTAACTAGCTTGGTGAGGTTTTGTCCGCTCTATGCCCCGTTCGGCTTTTCTACTTGTTCAACTCAAAAAAAATAACGTATGGCGCAATCATTTCAGGAACTCATTCAAAGTGAAACGCCCACTCTGGTCGACTTTTTCGCGGAGTGGTGCGGCCCATGCAAAGCCATGACTCCCATCTTGGAAGAACTAAAATCGGATGTAGGCGAGTCGGCCAAAATCATCAAAATCGATGTCGATAAAAACCAGCAAGCTGCCGGTGCCTTTCAAGTACGCGGAGTGCCAACACTCATTTTGTTCAAACAAGGCAAAGTGGTTTGGCGTCAATCGGGCGTAGTGCCCGCCTTTCAGTTAAAGCAAATCATTGAACAACATAAGTAATTCGGTCAACTCATACGAACCCTTGGATCGATCCAGGCGTAGAGCAAATCGACCACGATGTTTATGAGTACGAAAGCAGCGGAAATAACAATTACTCCGCCCATTACAACCGGCATGTCCTGGTTTTCTATGGCCGTAAACATCTGCTGGCCCAACCCCTTCCAACCAAAAACAAATTCAACGAAGATGGCGCCGGCAAGCAAGGAGGCAAACCAACCGCTAACTGCCGTTATCACAGGATTCAAAGCGTTTCGCAATGCGTGCTTGAATATCACTTCACGCTCAGACAACCCTTTGGCACGAGCGGTTCGTATGTAATCCTGCTGCATTACATCGAGCAATGAACTTCGAGTAAGTTGCACGATAACACTCAAGGGGCGAATCATCAACGTCAGCACAGGCAGAATCAGATTTTGCAAATCCAAAAACTCACCCTGCCAAACATCCACACTGTATAAGCTGCCGGTCATGTTCAATCCTGTGCCGGGCAAGACCACCACCACACTGCGCATGCCAAGTGAATCGGCTGCATAGAGCACCACAATCAAAACAGGCAAGCCCCATACATACCAAATGCTCCGCCTTTGATAAACTATAAATGAAAACACAAGTGCTACCATCAGTAATAGAGCACCAGCCGTAACCGCTATGTGATCGCGCCATACCACTGCTCCCAGCCAGGCAACCAGAATAGCTACAAAGAAAGATGGTCCTGCCATGCCCAATGCCGAAACAAAAAGTATGAGACGGTCATAAAAACCATCCTTCTTCAACGCTGCAGCAATGCCCAAAAGCAATCCAACAACTAAAGCAAGTCCTATCGAAACGACGGCCAACACCACAGTTCCCGGTAGTACTTCAGCAAGTATACTCGACACACTTTTTTCAGACAGGAAAGAACGCTTCAAATAAGGAGCCTTTGCGTAGATCGCATTTCCCTCATGAGCAAACCCGATGCGAAAACCGGCGTATTCATCCGGGTTAAAATAAACACGGGAGGATTCCAGGTTGCTATGGACTCCCAGTGGCGACAAATCGTTCAGGTATAAAAAATACCGCTCCGCTACGGGCAAATCAAGATCAAGCTTTCTGCGCATGTTTGCAATGACTTCCTCGGAGGCGTTTTCTCCCACAAGGTTGCGAACAGGATCGCCGGGCGATAAATTGAACAGAAAAAACACAAGCGTCACAACACCCCACAACACGAGAAAGCCATATCCGAGCTTACGCAGCAAATAGGAAATCATGCACGTTCGTGATTGGCGTGCCCCAACTGAATCAGCGCGAAAACGGCATAATTGAGTATGTCTCGGTAGCCACTGTCGATTCCCTCGCTAACCAACGTCATCCCCTTATTGTCCTCAATCTGCTTAATGCGCAAGAGCTTCATCAAAATCAAATCTGTGAACGACGAAACACGCATATCGCGCCAGGCCTCTCCATAATCGTGATTCTTATTCAGCATAAGAGCCTTGGTTATTGCAACTTGCTCATCATAGCGAGTAGTTGCCTCTTCCGCTGAAAGCTCGTTGGACGCCGTTTCCGACAACTGCATTTGTATCAAGGCCATAACGGCATAATTGATAATGCCCACAAATTCATCGTCAATGCCCTCTCCCACCTTACTCATTCCTTTTTCCTCGAGTGTTCGAATGCGCTGTGCCTTGATGAAAATCTGATCGGTAAGACTAGGAGTTCGCAAAATGCGCCATGCCGTTCCATAATCGAGGGTTTTCTTGATGAATAGCGACCGACAGTGCGAAATGACTTGATCAAACTGATTGGCGGTATGTACTAAAGTCTCGTCCATATTTGCACGCAAATTTGCATCATAGACCGCTTCAATCACAGCCCTGCATGACAACAGAATATCCATTTTATGAACTAACCTTCCCGGGAGGGCGCCTTTCCCTGGAAAAGCCTCGCATTATGGGCATTCTCAACATTACCCCCGACTCATTTCACTCCGAGAGTCGTGTGCACCATGAGGCCGCCATCTTGCAACGCGCCGGGCAAATGATTGAAGAAGGAGCCGACATGCTGGATTTCGGCGGACAAAGTACACGTCCAGGCGCAGAGCGACTCTCTGCCAAAGCCGAACTCGAGCGTGTTGTTCCTGCCATTGAATTGGTGCGTAACGCATATCCAACTATTTGCATTTCGGTCGATACTTTTTACAGCGAAGTTGCAGGAGCTGCCCACGAAGCAGGTGCCAACATCATCAACGACATCAGTGGTGGCACACTCGACCCGAACATGTTTTCGACCGCTGGCAAATTGGGGATTCCCTATGTGCTCACTCACATTCAAGGCGAACCTCAAACCATGCAGCACAATCCGAAATACACTGACGTTGTCGCTGAAGTGCTCAACTATTTCAATGAGCAAATAAAAAAGCTGAACGCATTTGGCGCCCATCAAATCATTATTGACCCCGGTTTTGGCTTCGGAAAAACCATGCAACACAATTTGCGTTTGCTGAGAGAACTACACCTATTTGGCGCGCTCAACTATCCGATACTAGCCGGATTGAGCCGGAAGAAAACACTGCAGCAACTGGTCAACCGCGATGCCTCTGAAACACTCAACGCCACAACGGTTGCCAATACCATTGCGCTCATGAACAATGCATCGATTATTCGCGTGCACGATGTGCGCGAGGCCAAAGAGGCTGTGCTCATAGTCGATGCGCTCAACAATGCATAAAAAAAGCTGCCGAAGCAGCCTGTTTAAAGTAGAGAGAACGAAAGCCCCGCATCTACACAACCTGCCCGTTAAGGCTGCTGTGGAATCTCTACTCTGTCATATGCAGAGCAAGAGTGATGGGTGGTTCCGCAAGATTGAACTACAACTCCCAAAGTAAGCAGTCCCAGAAAAATTACGATAAGGCGCTGCAATACCTCGTGTTTCCATTCATTTATAGGATTCATTGTTTAAAGTGTTTAGGGTTATTCTAGTTAGTGTCCTTCAACGAGGGGGTATTTTTTTTGTTTCACTTTTACTGAAAAGATTCTTTGGGCCTTCTTTAAGGACGCAAGAACAGCCAAGAAGAAATGATTGAAAAGGAAAACAATACCCAACGCTTCATTTTTTCAAATCGCTCGTTCGTACTCATAGCTTTTCGGTTTTAGTTTCAGCGCAGCACAACAGCTGCATTCGTTGCTACGAATACATCATTTAAATGTTTCAATATGATCGATCAGATTTGTTGCATACGGGCCTGCAGCGTATTCTGCAGCAGGGTCACAATGGTCATCGGACCAACCCCACCGGGCACAGGTGTAATGAAACTACACTTGGAGGATACCGACGCAAAGTCTACATCGCCGGCCAATCGAAATCCACTTTTCTTCGAAACATCCGGAACACGGGTAATACCGACATCAATTACAACGGCTCCTTCCTTCACCATTTCGCCCTTTAAAAATTCAGGCCTGCCCAATGCCGCAACTATTATATCGGCACCGCGGCATAGCTCCTCAAGTCCCTTGGTTTTACTGTGCGTTATCGTGACGGTGCAATTGCCGGGGTACATGTTGCGCTGTAATAGTATACTCATGGGCAAACCAACAATGTGCGATCGCCCAATGACTACGCAGTGCTTTCCCTCTGTTTGAATACTGTATCGTCGCAACAGCTCAAGAATACCTCCCGGCGTCGCAGGAAGAAAGCAAGGCAACCCAAGTACCATGCGACCTACATTCTCGGGATGAAAGCCATCCACATCCTTGCGAGGGTCGACCGCCAGCAAAACCTTCTTTTCATCGATGTGCCGCGGCAGCGGAAGCTGAATAATATACCCATCCAGTTCCGGATTCGCGTTTAGCTCGGCAATCAATTGCAAAAGCTCCTCCTCAGTAACCGAGGCATCGCGCTGGATCAACGTGGACCGAAATCCAACCTCCTCGCACGACTTCACCTTCGACGTGACATAGGTGAGACTGGCCCCGTCATCGCCCACGAGAACAGCCGCCAAATGAGGCGGTCGATGGCCGCTGCTCACCAATTCCCTAACTGCGGATGCAATTTCAGTTTTTATCTGTCGTGAGGTAGCTAATCCATCCAGTAATGTCATAGTCCGAGGCTGTTTGCGCAAAGATGCTCGTGAAAATGAATCGCTCGAAAAAAAAGATTCGTTCTTGTTGAAAAGATAATCCCCAACTGCTTGTCCTTTGAAAGCGCCGTTCGAACGATGCAATTTCTAACCAATCGACCGTTGATTATCTTAACCAATTTTTATACTTCCACTTCAGACTGAGAAGTTACTTTTACCTCCGAACTATGAAAAATACCGTATATCCCCTCATCCTGCTGTTCACCCTGAGTGTAGCTTCACTGCAAGCACAGATTAAGAACACCGCCGAAACAACCGATAAGTTCTCAACCCTTCTCAACTACATCGATCTCATGTATGTGGATACGGTCAATTCCTCTGAATTGGTGGAGAAAGCTATCGTACACATGCTGGAAGAACTGGACCCCCATTCGGTTTACCTATCCAAAGAAGAGGTAGCCGCTGCCAATGAACCATTGCAAGGCAGCTTCGACGGTATTGGTGTTCAGTTTCAAATACTGCACGACACCATTCAAGTAATTGAACCCATTCAAGGAGGGCCTTCTGAAAAGCTGGGCATTCGCAGTGGCGATAAAATCGTGAAGATTGATGGCGAAAACGTAGCGGGCATCGGCATCAAGAACAGCGATGTTATGAAAAAACTGAAAGGTCCAAAAGGAACGAAAGTAACAGTGGGCATTGAGCGCAACCGAGAAATAGAGCTTCTTTACTACACCATCACCCGCGACAAAATTCCAATCTATTCTTCCGATGCATCCTACATGGCGGCACCCGGTATTGGCTACATCAAAATAAGTCGATTCGCTCAAACAACCGCGGAGGAGATGCGCAAGGCAATTAATGAACTTCGCGCTGAAGGCATGAAAGACCTTGTAATCGACCTGCAAGGCAATGGTGGCGGCTTATTGGACATTGCTGTTGAAATGTGTGATGAGTTCATTTCCGGCGACCGCTTACTCGTTTACACCGAAGGCCGCTCATTCCCACGCGACGAACGCAGAGCTAACCCCGAAAAGAAGGGTATTTTCGAGAAGGGAAGATTGATTGTGCTAATCGATGAGTCTTCTGCATCGGCCAGCGAAATTCTCAGTGGTGCAGTGCAAGACTGGGATCGAGGCCTCATCATCGGTCGTCGTTCATTCGGAAAAGGATTGGTGCAACGCCCCGTGCGACTGCCCGATGGAAGTATGGTGCGCCTAACCGTTCAGAAGTACTTTACTCCTTCCGGACGTTGCATCCAAAAGTCGTATGAAGATGGATTGGCCGAATACGAAAAAGACAAAGAAAAACGCTTCAAAAATGGTGAGCTCTTCAGTCTTGACAGCCTCAACATGCCCGACTCTTTGAAGTACTTCACCAACCTTAAAAAACGAACAGTCTACGGGGGCGGGGGTATACTTCCCGATATTTTCGTGCCGCTCGACACTTCTGAAAACAGTAATTATTTCAGTGAAATGCTGCGCACAGGTGTAAACAATGATTGGGTAATGGAATACACCAATGCCAACCGCGTGACACTTCTGGAGAAATACCCTACCATCAAGGATTTCACTGCCAAGTATCAACTGCCTTCCAACGCGATGTCCGACATGGTTGCGCGTCTAACCGAGAAGAAAGTTCTATACAATGAGCAGGAGTTCAAAACCTCCGAGCACGCCATCCAATTGCGCACCAAAGCCCTTATTGCCCGAAACCTCTACGATGGTGAAGCATTCTACGTGCTCATCAATGACCTCAATCCGGCGCTGAAAAAAGCGATTCAAGTTCTTCAAGATGGGTCGTTTGAAAAGATGAAACTCGCCTACTCCGATTTTAAATAAGCCGTGTAAATTTGAACATTCATTTTAAAACTTAAAAACACAATACGATGAGTAATGGATTAAAAGTGGGCATTTTGGTAGTTGTTGCCGGAGCCCTTGGATTTCTAGGTTATTCTCAATTAAAGAAGGGTTCAAACGACATTGAATCTCGTCCGGCAGAAACTACAACCCTTTCAACCGATGCAGCATCAACAGGAAACGCAGTTCAGAATGGCGAATCGGCAAATACCGGAAACAGTAAGCTATCCGAAACACGCGCAAAAACAACCATGGCACTTGATAAAAAAGAACATGATTTCGGAACTGTCAAGCAAGGTGATCAGGTTGAATGTGCCTTCAAAGTAACCAATACCGGAAGTCAACCTCTTATTTTGGAAGAAGCGCACGGCTCATGTGGCTGCACGGTTCCCGATTATCCAAAAGACCCAATTCCCGCAGGTGAATCTCGCGACATCAAAGTGAAGTTCAACTCTACCGGTAAAAAAGGAAAACAATCCAAAACGGTAACTATTACTGCGAATACAGAGCCTATTCAAACCATAGTAACCATTCACGCTATGGTTGATGCGCCTGAAACTGAAAGCAAAGAAAAACCGAAGGGCGGTCACTAAAGAAGACACCTCATTCAATAAACAAAGGGCTGCAATTGCAGCCCTTTTTATGTTCTATATCTTGTAGTGCTTCATTACAATTGCCTCGAAAACCCGATCAGGCAAGAGCCGCATCAGATAATACGCGAACTTCGCCTGCGGCTTCGCAACCCGATATCGAAGACGGGGATTAGGTGAGTTTAATATCCGATAAATGCAATTGGCTACAACCTGCGGATTTAAACCCTCTTCCACTTCACGGTTTATTTGCAGTTGCAACGCCTGATGCTTTGAAAAATGGCGCTCCGACACGGAAGCGACGACCTTTCGGTTTGCATTGATATCGGTGCGCACATCGCCCGGCTCTACCAGCACCACTCGAATTCCATCGGGCGCCACTTCATGAGACAAGGCCTCCGAATACCCCTCTACGGCAAACTTACTTGCGCAGTAAATACCCCTGTAGGGAAGCCCCATCTGAGCGGCCATTGATGTGATGTTGATGATATATCCCAACTTCCGTTTTCTCAGCAGCTCAAGTGCATTTCGACAGATATGATGCACCCCCATTAAATTGGTCTGAAACAACGCCTCAACCTCTTCGGGGGTGCTGTCCTCAATCGATCCAAGCATGCCCAATCCGGCACTGTTTACAACGGCGTGCAACGTTCCAAACTCGTGTTGAATAGACGCCATCAGCGCCTGCACCGATGACAAATCGGTTACATCCATTTGGACATTCCGCACCCCTGGCGCAACGCCTCCAATACCTGAGCGCGACGCCCCAATGACGAGGTATCCCTTTTCTGCAAGCAACAAAGCAACAGCTTTACCTATGCCGCTGCTCGCACCGGTAACTAGAACGACTTCTTTCATCGCGCAAATCGATTGATGAAACCAAATGTAGACTTCACAACGAAGCTAGCGGTACTTTCGCATTGTAGTTTTGCACAGCACGCTAAAAACA
>CALQJP020000013.1 GCA_943330925.2 Chryseobacterium gleum | reverse complement strand
GGCTCTCCGTAATAACTGCGCAGGGTGCTGCCCAGCTCTTGCAGTTGACGATTGATGCCTTGCAGTGTGTTGTGAATAAAGGTGAGACGCTTGTCTGACCGGTCCTCCAACTTGTCTAGTATCAACCGATCGAAAATGAAAATGCAAAGCACCGGCTTGCCACTTTCAATCGCTTTGCTGAGTGCGTGGTTGTCTTCGATGCGTAAATCGCGTCGAAACCAATGGATGGCAATGGATTCTTTCATGATGAAGAGCTAAAGAAACAATAACAAAGTCGAACCTCAATCGTTCGCAGCCGGAAAGGATTGGCTGTCCTGCGCTTCTTCGAGCAATTGCTTCTTGTAAAGAGAGGCATAAGAACCATTGAGTGCCAATAGCTCCGCATGTGTGCCTTGTTCAGTAATGCGTCCGTGGTCGAGATAAATGATTATGTCGGCTTCTTTTACGGTCGAAATCCTGTGGGCAATTACAATGCTTGTTTTTCCTTTCATCACATCCTTCAATTCGCGTATGATGCGGTCTTCGGTTTGCGTATCAACTGCACTGAGACAGTCGTCGAAAAGGAGTATTTCCGGATTCTTAATAATTGCACGTGCAATGGAAATTCGTTGCTTCTGACCCCCGCTGAGGTTAATGCCTCGCTCTCCCAAAAGCGTATTGTAGCCATCCGGAAATGAAAGGATGTTGCTGTGCACGTCCGAAATCCGTGCTGCACGAACTACTTCTTCGTCGGTGGCTTCTGTACCGAATGTGATGTTGTTGCGAATGCTGTCGGAAAACAAAAAAACTTCTTGGGGTACATACCCGATATTCTCCCTCAGCGAGTTCGTTTTTAGAATACGAATGTCTGTGTTTCCGACAGAAATGCTGCCCGAGTTTGGATCAATCATACGGGGAATTAATTGCGCCAAGGTCGATTTCCCGCTTCCGGTTCTTCCTATTACGCCCAGGGTTTTCCCAACCGGAATTTCCAATGTGATATCGTGCAGCGCTTCAATGCCGCTATCCGGATAGTGGTAGCAAACGTTCTGCATCCGCAAGGGGCCTGCTTCGAATTTTTGCGCATCGGCAGCATCTACTATGTCGGGCGTGGTGTGCAGGAATTCGTTGATGCGAGCCTGACTGGCTTCTGCTTTTTGAACCAAACTGGTCACCCAGCCCACTACAGCAAATGGCCAGGTAAGAATGTTTACGTAAAAAACGAATTGCACGATAACTCCGGGTGAAAGTTCTCCGGTCATTACTTTGTGTGCACCAATGTATACGGTGAGTATGGTGCTCAATCCAACCAGAATGACGATCACCGGCATAAAGAGTGCGTCGATGCGAACCAGCTTTAATTGCTTCTGCTTGTAGTGATCGCTTTCGGCCGAAAACGTATCGGCAAAACTTTGTTCTCTGCCAAATGCCCGAAGCACGCGAATGCCTGAGATACTTTCTTGCACAATCGTGCTCAGTTTGGATTGCTGTTGTTGAACCAAATCGGTCTTCTTGTTGATGGTCTTGCTCACATAAAAAATGGCAATCATCATGAAGGGAAGCGGTGATAAGGTATAGAGGGTAAGCTCTACATCGATGCGCAGCATAACCACTGTGCACATTACCAAGAGCACTACTAAATTGAGGGTGTACATTACAGCCGGCCCCGCATACATGCGCACCCGATTCACGTCTTCGCTGATGCGGTTCATGAGGTCGCCGGTTCGATTGCGCTTATAGAATGTATAGTCGAGTTCTTGATATTTCTGATACACTTCATTCTTCAGGTCGTACTCGATGTGTCGCGACATAACTATTAGTGCTTGGCGCTGATAAAACAGAAAAACGCCTTTGATAACGTACATGAGCAGGTAGAGCACGGCGAGCATAACTCCAATTTTCACCACCGTAGAGGCGTAGTTTTCCGGTGTAAAGGAAATCGTCGGATTGCTGCTGTTAAACCACGAAGCGATGTGTTGAAATGAACTCGGAGAGGGTATCTGATTGGTCTCTTGCAGATGGTCTTTAACACGAAGCGCATCAGCCAGAAAGTCTATGCCATCGCGCACAACGACCGGCGCGTAGACACTGAATATGTTACCGAAAACGATGAGAATGAAACCCGCGAACAGCCTCCCTCGGTATTTCCAAAAGTAGACGTTAAGTTGTGCGAGATTTTTCATACAGGTGCTAAGGTACAACCTTCCTTAGAATTCAAAGTTCCAGGTAATGCTCGGCAGAATGGGGAACAAGCTAACCTGATATGCCTTCACTTGAATGGCGCCCTGCTGAATCTGACCTTCCGTGCTGAAGTAGATGAAGTATGGATTCATACGGTTGTAAAGGTTGTACACCGAGAAATTCCAATTGCTTTTGAATTTGGATTTACGAATAGGTTCCCCGGGGTCTTGTGTTTTCCTTTTCTCTGAATGTTTCATGTGCCAGGTGGCCGAGAAATCGGCTCGGTGATAGGGGGCCATGCGATAACTGTTGCGCGAACCATACACATCTACGATTCTGTTTTCGTAGAAATAGCGTTCGGAGGGCAGCGTTATCGCATTGCCTGTTGAATACAAAAAGACAAATCCGAGGTCGAGTCGGGTATGTATCTTGTAGTTCACCACCACACTCAAATCATGTCGGCGGTCCCATCGTGTCGGAAACGATTCTCCGTTATTGATCGATTGAAAAATTCTGTCGGTCTTAGACCACGTGTAGCCTACCCAGCCATTGAGTGTGCCCTTGGCTTTCTTGAGAAAGAACTCTGCTCCGTAACTTCTACCTGAACCAAATACCAGCAAATTGTCGATGTTATCGTTGATGGTTTGATCGGGCTGAGCTCCTTCTTTATACTCACTCTGGTTTTGCATGGTCTTGTAGTACACTTCCACGCTGCTCTCCCAGGCATTGTTTGAGAAATTTCGGAAGTAACCTGCACTTATCTGATCCCCAATCTGCGGTCGCAACACATCTGTGCTGGGCAGCCAAACATCTGTCGGTAAGGAGGTCGGCGACAAACTCGTGAGGTGTATGTATTGATAGTTTTTCATGTAGCCGGCCTTAATGCTGGCATTGCGTCCAACAGACCAACGAATGTTCAGGCGAGGCTCAAAGCCCCCGTAATCTTGCACGAGCTCGCTTTTCGAGTATTCGATGGTGGAGGTCGTAATGCCCGACGACAATGGACCATTGTCGGTCTTGATGTAGCGCGTAAACGGACCAACGTGGGCGAAATAGGAATAGCGAATGCCTGCATTGATACTCAGCTTTTCGGTCACATCAAACTCATCCAGCACATAGCCCGCCGCCTCATGCGACAGCAAATGAACCTTGCCACCGGTGTCAAATTCGGTGTCACCGCTTTTCGCGTAAACGCTGTTGGGCATAAAGTCGTGGTGCGTGTAATCGATACCCCACTTTATTCGATGACGGTAGTTGGGGTAATAGCTCCATTGGATTTTTGCTCCAATGTCTTGTATACCGCTTGAAAGCGTAAACTCAAAGCCTTCTTGCTTTGCACCGAATGAGAATGCGTAGTTGGTGAACGTAAGAATGGAGTTCATGAAAAGTTTAGGGTTGATGACCCGGTTCCAACGCAGTGTTCCGGTGGAATTTCCCCATGGAATGCGTGTGTTGAAGTTCGTTTTTTTGCTGTTGAAGTTGAACACGTCGCGTCCGAAATAACCGCTCAGAAATAGTTGGTCTTTCGAGGAAAGCCTCCAGTTTATCTTGGCGTTTACATCGTAGAAGTAATAACCTGATCCGTATGCATTCGCCGTGGGCTTTATGAATGGCTTCAGCAGCACATCGATGTATGTGCGCCGTGCACTTATGATGAAGGACGCCGTGTCTTTTTTGATGGGACCCTCCAGCGTGAGGCGCGAGGAAATAGTGCCAATTCCGCCCTGGGCGCGAAACTCCCGTTGATTGCCTTCCTTGAGTGATACATCGAGAACAGAAGCTAGGCGTGTGCCAAAGCTGGCGGGCATGCCACCCTTGGTTAGCTCTAAATTTTTAACCGCGTCGGCATTGAAAACAGAGAAGAAACCGAACAAATGAGAGGCGTTGTATACTGTGGCGTTGTCGAGCAAAATAAGGTTTTGATCAACTCCACCGCCGCGAACATAGAACCCCGCATTACCCTCGCCGCTGCTCTTTACCCCCGGCAAAAGGGTGATGGTTTTTAGAATGTCAATTTCTCCAAAAAGTACCGGAAGGGTCTTCACCTGTTCCATCTCCAGCCCGATTTTGCCAATGTCGGTGCTCTGTGTATTGTCGCTTTTTTTGCCTTCCACGGTCACCTCGCCGGTTTCAATGTTTTGAGGGCTTAGGAATCGGTCCATGCGCACATCGCCTCGCAAGTCAACCACCACTTCCACAGTTTCGTAGCCGAGTAAACTGAAACGCAGCGTTTGTTTTCCTTCAGGCAGTGTGAGCGAAAAGAAACCATATAGATTGGTTGTTGATCCTTTGCCTTGTTCAATGCTGGCAATCACGGCGCCTATCAGGTATTCCCCCGTGGCGGCATCTTGAAGGGTGCCGTTTATGGTGTAGTTGGTCACTTTCGATTGCGACTGGCAAACTGCCCATTGGGACAACCCAAGAGCAAAAACCAGAAGGCATGATGAGAGAAACCTGTGCATAGAATTTTGCGCGAAATTACTTCAGTGACGTGTTTATACACAGTACGAAAAGCGTTTCACATGCATCAAACCATCGAAAGGTTAAATTGTTTGTTTGGCTCTGCGAAACGTACTTTCGCGGCAAGCATTTTATGAATTCACCAGCACGGATTTTAATTGTTTTCGCAGCACTATTGGTTGCTATCTGCAAGGATGCATGCGCGCAGTATGAGCGAAAATCGCTGAGTGCTGCTCGTATTGAACAGACTCCGAAAATCGATGGTTTGCTCGATGAGGCGTGCTGGCAATCAGCTATTCCCTCGGGCGATTTTATAATGGATACCCCAACACCCGGAATACCGTTGACTCAGAAAACGGAAGTGCGCGTGCTTTACCACGATGACGCGGTCTACATCGGGTTCATGTGCTTCGATACTTCGCCGGATAGCATACTCCACGAACTATGCGGGCGCGATAAAAACTGCAATACCGATTATGCAGGTGTTGTTTTCAGCTGCTACCGCGATGGGATGAATGGTTTTGCATTCTACTGCACGCCCAATGGTGAGCAATACGATGCGCGGCTTGACAACACAGGCAATGATCCTAGTTGGAACGCGGTGTGGTATTCGAAAGCGCACATCATTGAAAATGGCTGGTCGTTGGAGTTGAAAATACCCTTTGCGGCTATTCGATTTCCGGATGCGGATGAGCAGGTTTGGAACATCAACTTCGAACGCGATATTCGAAGAACTCGCCACCACGGTTATTGGAACGGGGTGAATCCCATGGTGGCAGGAACCTTAACCCAAATGGGCACCTTGACAGGTATCACGAACATAGAGCCTCCCCGACGAATTTTTCTGTTTCCATATTCTTCCGGATATTACAATACCGAGGGAAATAAAGACGGGAGCTCACGTGCATCGTGGAGCTACAATTTTGGGCTTGATCTTAAACTGGGGTTGAACGATGCGTTTACCCTCGATGCCACACTGATTCCGGATTTCGGACAAACTATCAGTGATCAGCAAGTGTTAAACCTAACAGCTTATGAGTTGCAGTTCGCTGATAATAGGCAGTTCTTTACGGAAGGAACAGAGTTGTTTTCCAAGGGCAACTTGTTTTACTCCCGCAGAATCGGGTTTGAAACCCCCCTCCGCTTTTACAACGCTTACAGCAATTTGGCATTGAATGAGGTTGTCACCGATAATCCCTCGAAAGACCAGGTCATCAATGCGATGAAGATTTCAGGCCGAAACAAGAACAAACTGGGTATTGGTTTTTTCAATGCTGTAACCGCACCCAGTGAGGCGGTCGTGCAGGATACCATTACAGGGGCTTCCAGAAAAGTGAATACTTCGCAGCTTACGAACTACAACGTGACCGTGTTTGACCAGGTGCTGCCCCACAATTCATTTGTGTCGCTCATCAATACCAGCGTCATGCGAAGCGGGAGCGATTACGATGTGAATGTTACGGGTACTTCGTTCGAATTTCGTGATAAGGCCAACGCATTCAGCATTTCCGGTAGCGGTGCGTTTAACTTGAAAACAGGGCCGGCGCTCGAATCTCCAAACTCAGGCGCAACCGGGTTTCGTGAAGATGTTTCGGTCAATAAAATCAGTGGCAACTGGACCTCGTCGGTAGGGCAGTGGATTGAGTCAGACACATACGACCCGACCGACCTTGGGTTTTTGCAGGCCAACAACTCCATCGGTGGGTGGCTTACGAATGGCTATAGCATCTTCAAGCCGTTTGGCCGATTTAACAGAATGTGGAGTGATCTCACGTTTACCTGGGAAAATTTATATGCCCCAAGAAAGTTCGCTTCACTGGCGTTTGAAGGTTCTGCGGGAATAACAACCCGAAAATTCAACACTTGGGGCATCAATCTCGACGGCAATCCCATTCGCGGCAACGACTTTTTTGAGCCTCGCGTTTGGGGACGGTATTTTCGCACTTATTCAAACGCCATGTTCTATGCATGGTATAGCAGCGACTACCGCAAGAAAATAGCGATCGATATCGGCTCTGGCTATGGTTTTTACAAGGATAGAAGCCGCTTTAAGTACAACTTCCGCATTGCACCGCGTCTGCGATTCAATGATCATTTGTTTTTGACCTACGTCTACAGCTATCAAAGCCATTTCAACGATATCGGCTATGCCTATGCCTTTGAAGACGAGGAGGGGCTCATGCCTCTTTTTGGCAAGCGCGATGTTATTTCACACACCAATGTGCTTACGCTGAAGTATGCAATGAATGCCTTCGCTGTGTTGAATGCCCGGGTGCGACATTATTGGGGTTATACTGTTTTCAACGAGTATTATTCACTGGCGGATGATGGCGAGATGCTTCAGACATCCTCAGAAGGGAGCAATCAGAACTTCAATTCATTCACGGTCGATATGGTTTTTACCTGGATTTTCACGCCTGGAAGCGAGTTGAGTTTGGTGTGGAAGAATAGCATAACAGACTTCAATAATAACGTTGCCAATTCACTGCCCAGCGACATCAATTACACGCTGGGCTTGCCGCCGGATAATAGTTACAGTTTGAAAGTGATTTGGTTTGTCGATTACCACGCGGTGCATCGCCGCTTGAGCAGGGGTGTGAAGGGTGATTGATAGCTACTTGGGCTCGTTTGAGCGGATTTATTTATTTTTCATACCGGCGTGCAACCTCTTGGCCCTTTCTTTAGTTTTACCCTAAGAATGCTCGAAAACAAAGAGATAATTGAAGGGTGTATACGCGGTCAAAGAGCCGCACAAGATCAGCTATACAAGCGATTCTCTTCTTTGTTGTTCGGTATCTGTCTGCGCTACGCGGGAAACCGAATGGAAGCGCAGGATGTGTTACAGGATGTGTTCGTGAAGATTTACAACAATATCGGTAGTTATAACCACGAGGGAAGCTTCGAGGGCTGGCTGCGCCGAATAGCTGTCAATACTTCCATAACGAACTACCGAAAAAACTTGAAGCATGCATTCCAAAAAGATGTGGATGATTTGATGAGATCACAAGAAGAACCTTCTTCTTTTGACGACCTGGAATTCACAGCCGAAGAAATGATGCAGTGTATTGAGCGACTGCCCATCGGATACAAAACTATTTTCAATTTGTATGTGGTGGAGGGATTCATGCACAAGGAAATCGGCGATATGCTCAATATCGACGTCAACACTTCGAAATCACAGCTTTCACGTGCTAAAACTTACCTGCAAAGGGAACTAAGAAATATCGCAACAGTAAAAATCAAAGAACATGTCTGAAGATCGTTTTTTCCAACAAGTAAACGCTGCAATGAGCGACTATAGCCCGGAGGTTCCGGCGTCGGTATATGCCGGTATGCGAAAGAAATTGTGGTGGTCCAACTTTACCCGCTTGAGTGCTACGCGCTTCAATGTGTGGTATGCAGCTCTCATACTGACCGGCGGGCTTGTGTGGTTCACCATCGGCACCGCAAATACAGGCTCTACTTCTACTGAGGCTGTTAATGTGAGTGATGTGGCCATCGTTGAATCTACTGCGGTGGAGCCTGCTGAAGATGGGCAAAACCAGTTGCCGGCTTCACCAACCACGCTTGATAATTCATCGCAAACCGCATCGGCTGCTCATCCAAAAAGCGCTGCCAGTAAAGAAGCTGTTGTATCAACAGATGTGGCCGCTGAGCAATCAAATCAGCCTGATTTGGTGGGCGAAGCAACCACCTCTGAAGGTCAGTTGGTGAATGAAACGATTGCGAATCAGACGCAGTCTGTTCCTGGTAAGCAAGGTTCGAAGAGGGGGCTGAAGGTTACAACTCCAATTAACTCTGCTGATAAGAAGTAATAGAGGTATATTGCTCTGCCTATTACAAAGCGTTGCTGCGTTCATGTTTCAATAAAATCATTGTTTTTGTTGTGGTGGCCGGTTTGCCACTGGGTGCTTCGGCGACTAAAGCCTTCCTATTTGCTGCGTCCGATACGCTCATAATCGATTCTGATACGATTTATATCGAGCAAGAGCAGGTGCTTCTTCCCGAAGATTCTTTGCCAACGGCAGCCCAGACGCGCAAGCAAATTCGCCGAAACTATTTGTCTGCTTCCTTATCAGTCGGTACCAATGTTACTCAACCCTTTGTTCAATCCATGTCGGGAGCATTCACGCCGCTCAATCAATTCGTCGGCATGGCTCACAAACCACAGGTAAACCTCGTTGCCGGAGCGGATGTCGGTGTTCAGTTTCTCACATTGAAGGGCAAATTGGGCGACATTGAACTTTCTGCAATCGCCGGCTATGCCTTCAATAAAATCAAAATTCGGTATGCCACTATAGAAGATCCACTTCAACTGAATGCGGATAGCGTTTTGTTTTTCGATGCGCAGGATAATGAGCTGCTAATGGGCTTTTTCACCCTAACTGAACCGCCATTTATAGGTGAGGTCGATACGCTTTATGTTCCCCTGAGTTCATCCTTACTCGATTATCGGTCACACGATGTTTCGGCTAAGCTTAGAGCAACACTCAATCGAGGCAATCGCCGTGCGAGGTATTTTTTGGAAACTGGAATTGTAGGTCGATTTGTTGAAATGCAATCAACCGAAGATTCATTTTACTTTCTGAATGAAAATGGCTCATACACCTCCACGTTGGCGAATCAAATGAAGTCCGGCAATCTGCTCGTTCCTCATTTTGCAATAGGGACCGAAAAAAGCATACTTGTCGGGGGTGCCACACAAGATCGATTTTTTACCTTGGGAGCCGTCGTAAACTTTTCTGCTCCTGCTGCTATGATTTATGAGGATGAACGCATGACTATTGAGAGTAAAAACTACGGTGTGCATTTTTTTGCTCGTTATTTTTTTTGAGTTAGGGCCTTACGTTCCTTCGATGTATATTAGCAATTAGTAAAACTCGAGATGCGATACATTTTATCCATATTCATTTGTCTCTTGCAGTTGGCAGTAGTGGCTCAGCTCAGCAATGGAAGTTTCGAGTCTATCAGCTCCATGCCCAATGGCCTGGGCCAATGGCAGCGAGCAACGGGCTGGTCGAATGCCGGCAGCACAGAAGCTACTCCCGACCTCTTGCATTACGATGCCATTAACGCATGCGACTTGCCGGAAACTTCAATGGGTATTGTGGATTCATACGATGGAGACGCAGTGATGGGGTTGGCTATTTGCGGCAGGCCTACAACCAATCAGCGTGAGTACATCAGCACACAACTTACCAGTCCAATGCTGGTTGGTAAACGATATGCAATAGGTTTCCGCATGGCCAATGGTCAACATACCCCCACCTCTCAGGCCGGTTTGGCGGTCAATAAAATTGGCCTTCATTTCAGTGTCGATCCTATTATTCAAAATGGTACAGATCCACTTTACAACGAACCCCAGCTCAAGGTCGAATCCGTAATCTATTCTGCCGAGTGGCAAACGTACATTTTTACGTTCTACCCTCAAGAATCTTATCGATACATGACCTTCGGCTTGTTCGGCGATGATGCGGATAAGAGCATTCAGATTCAGCGCGGAAATGATCCTGCTGTTGCATACTACTTTGTTGATTATTTCACCATTGAACCCATGTTCGGCGACTATGCCGAAGTCGATGGCGAGCGCGATCCTATTGTGCGGCCTATTGAAGTTGCAAAAGGTGAGCGTGAGTTCTTTGTGCCCAATACGTTTACCCCCAACGACGATGGCAACAACGATAAGTTTCTGCCGGTTCCTGCTTCTGAGGGCAAATGGTTGTTGGAGATTTTCAGCACCTGGGGCGATAAGGTCTACTCATCGAATGTCCATACTGAAGGTTGGGACGGAACCTATCTCGGCAAGCCTTGCTTGTCCGGCAGTTACGTCTGGCAAATTACCTATTACGAAGATCGACCCGCCGGTAGGCCGAAGCGTCGCGATGTGCGCGGTATGTTTCACTTGGTTCGATAGTTCTTTCCCCGTCATTTTACTCCGCGTTTGCCTAATTTCGCTGCATGCATACGCAGCATTTTCCTGACTTGGAACTACGCAAACTCAACACGCTTATTCTGGCGTATTGCAATGCAAATCTTTCCATCCGGCACCTATACAATTTCGAACCGTCGATGGCCGATTTGGTAGGTTATGCTTCCCGACGCGAATTTGCTGATGAAGCGTATGATGTGTTGAGTGACGTACTGACCGATCAATACAGCGGTTATCTCCCCATCGAAGCGGTCAATGAGAATCTTGCTGCGTTCAAAAGTAGAAGTGCCATTACGGTTACAACCGGCCATCAACTGTGCTTGCTGGGTGGACCTGCTTTTATGATTTGCAAGATTCTCAGCACGATTAAATTGGCTCAAACGATTCAGGCCAACTTCGCTCACAAGCAGGTTGTTCCTGTATTCTGGCTTGCCAGCGAGGACCACGACAGGGAAGAAATCGATCACACCTTTGTTCATGGCAAGCGCCTGCAGTGGAATACAACACAAACAGGTGCAGTGGGTCGATTTGCAACGGATGGTTTCGCTGAGGTTCTCGAAGAGTGGCTAGCTGAAATTCAAGATGAGTCATTTCGCCATACGATGACTGCTCTATGGAATAGGGCAAGCCAATTCGCTTCGTGGGCCGACCTCACGAAATCGTGGGTGCACGAATGCTTCGGCGAATGGGGGCTCGTGGTAATCAATCCGGATGATGCTCGTCTCAAGCGCTTGTTCTTGCCGCACATGCGCGTGGAACTGCTGCAGCAAGCAACACACAAGGCGGTCGCTGCCACGAGCGCTGACCTCCTGCAAATGGGGTTTCAAGCGCAAGTGAACCCGCGAGAGATCAATCTATTTTACCTGGCTGATGGGTCAAGACTGCGCATTGAACGCGAGGGTGAAACGTGGCAAACTACGGATCAACGATGTGTCTGGAGTGAAGACCAATTGATTGAAACACTTGATGCGCACCCTGAAAACTTCAGTCCCAATGTGCTTTTGCGACCGCTTTATCAGGAAACGATTCTTCCAAATATTGCCTACGTCGGTGGCCCGGGTGAAGTAGCCTATTGGTTGCAATTGAGGGCCATGTTCCATGCATTCCAAACAGAGATGCCTGTGCTAATTCTGCGGAACTCCCTGGTGGTTCTAACCTCTTCGGTCATCAAGAAAATGGGGAAGCTTGGTTTGCATGCTGCTGATTTATTCAAGCCAAAGGAACTACTCATTGCACAGCTCGTTGGCGACAAACCCGATTTTTCCGAGGAAAAGAAGGAACTCGAGCAGGTCTATGAACGCCTTGCCAATCGCATTGCTTCGGTCGATCCAACGCTGCGTGCTACGGCTATGGCAGAACTACAGAAGGTGCAATCGGGTGTCGATCAACTCCAGGGAAAAGCATGGAAGGCCGCCAAAAACCGAGAGGAGCAAAAGCTCGTTGCACTCGACAAGGTGTGGGAAGAAGTGTATCCGAATGGTCAATGGCAAGAACGAACTGAAAATATGTTGGCGTTGGCCTTGGCGAATGACAAAGAACTGATGCGTGTGCTGCTAAATGAGTTCACTTCGCCCAACAGCACCACGGTCGTGGTTGAATGCTAACCTCTGTGATAGTCGAGCCACGACTGCAAGAGTATCGCTGCACTTATTTTATCCAACGTTCCTTTATCCTTGCGCACGCTTTGCTTTACGCCGGATGTAATCATCGCCTGAGCGGCCATTTTGCTGGTATACATTTCATTCACTCGATGCACCTGTAAGCCTGGATTTTGTGCTTCAAGCTTCTGCACAAACTGCTGCTGTAAAGTTGTGATTTCCGAAGGATCGCCGTTCAGGTACTTCGCTTCGCCTACGACCACCTCCACGATTTTCTCCTTTGCAATCAATGTTTTCAGATAAGCCAAGGCTCCATTGCTGGCAATCGTTTCGAGCGGCGACGCAATGATGCGCGCCGAATCTGTTATGGCCAAACCAATGCGAACCGTGCCATAATCGATGCCTAATACTTTGCTCATGAGGAATATTTCAGGACGTGAATATGCACCAACTATTTTTGACCAAAGATTTAGACGATGAACGACTTACAATCAATAATTGAATTTGCGTGGGAAAACCGCGAGTCACTTCAGGAGAAGGAGGCCCAAGCTGCCGTGCGTGAGGTAATCGAACAGCTCGACAAGGGCGTGTTGCGCGTAGCAGCACCCAACGAGCAGGGCGGCTGGGATGTGAACGAATGGGTGAAGAAGGCAGTGGTCATGTATTTCCCGATTCAGCAAATGAAAACGATGGAGGCGGGCCCCATGGAGTTTCATGATAAAATGGAACTCAAACGTAACTACGCGTCACTGGGCGTTCGTGTGGTGCCTCACGCGGTTGCTCGCTACGGCGCTTATCTGGCACCGGGTGTTATCATGATGCCGAGCTACGTAAACATTGGAGCGTATGTCGATAGCGGAACCATGGTCGATACCTGGGCCACCGTTGGCAGTTGCGCTCAAATAGGTAAGAACGTTCACCTCAGCGGCGGTGTGGGCATTGGTGGTGTGCTGGAACCTCTCCAAGCTGCTCCTGTAATTATTGAAGATGGTGCCTTCATTGGCTCGCGGGCAATAGTGGTTGAAGGAGTGCGCGTGGGAAAGGAGGCTGTGTTGGGAGCCAATGTGGTATTGACCAAAACAACGCGCATCATCGATGTTAGCGGTCCTGAACCGGTTTCGTTTTCGGGTGAAATTCCGGAGCGCTCTGTCGTAATTCCGGGTGTCGTAAATAAAACGTTTCCTGCAGGTGAGTTTGGAGTGCCGTGCGCTCTCATCATCGGAAAAAGAAAGGCAAGCACCGACCTGAAAACCTCTCTCAATGATGCCCTGCGCGATTTTAATGTGTCCGCTTAAAAATATCGCTTGAAGAAATTCTTAGTCATACAAACGGCTTTCATCGGCGATGCGATACTTGCGACTGCTGTGCTTGAGCATCTGCACAACCGGCTGCCCGATGCGCGTGTGGATGTGATGGTGCGCGCAGGAAATGAATCGTTGTTCAAGGACCATCCTTTCGTAAAACAGGTATTCGTTTGGAATAAGAAAGAGTCGAAGTACCGTGGCTTATTCCAACTGCTGAAGTCTATTCGAAAACAGCAATACGATGGAGTCATAAATCTGCAACGACATGCCGCATCTGCTTTTCTGACCATGTTCTCGGGTGCTGCAAAAACAGCAGGATTCGATGAGAACCTATTATCCTCTTTTTTTTCTTTTCGAACCACGCACCGCATCGGCAATAAAGGGGAAGTCAACTACTTGCACGAGGTCGATCGGTGTATACAACTTACAAGCCCTTGGGTGGAGGTGGCCGATGCGAGGCCAAGGCTATACCCTTCTGTGCGAGATTTTTCTGCAATCGAACAATACGCCACCCGTCCGTTCATCACCATTAGCCCTTCATCGGTTTGGTTCACCAAGCAAACCCCGGGTGAGGTTTGGAGAAAACTGATGCAGTCATCTTCGGAGCGTCAAGTCTATTTGTTGGGCGGCCAGCAAGATTCTGCTCTGTGTGAGTCGCTGGCTGCAGGGTTGTCGCATGTACAAGTTCTCGCCGGCCATTTGTCGCTCCTTCAATCGGCCGCACTCATGAGCAAGGCCGAAATGAATTACACCAACGACAGCGCGCCGTTACACCTGTGCTCGGCAATGAATGCACCTGTTACGGCTGTATTCTGCAGCACCATACCGGAGTTTGGTTTTGGTCCGCTTTCGGATCGCAGCAGGGTAGTGCAAACGCGCTCAAACCTGGCGTGCAAACCTTGTGGAATACACGGCCGCTCGGCTTGTCCGAAGGGCCATTTCGATTGTGGTAAAATTGAGACTGCTGATTTGCTTTAATGATTGCTTATGATGACGTTCACCACGGAAGTTCCTATTGTTCCTTCGAGTCATACGATTCGTGTAGCCGATTCAATCGTGCTGGTCGGCTCTTGCTTTGCACAAGAGATGGGGGAGTGGTTCAAGCAGAAGCGGTTTTCAATTGTCGTAAACCCCAATGGTATTTTATTTCATCCATCGGTTCTGGCTAGAGTTCTTCGCAGGGCTGTCGATGAAAGAAAATACTCCAGCGAAGAATGGGTTGTTCAGGACGGATTGTTTCACAGTTTTGATCACCACGGAGTATTGAGCGATAGAAGCGCTGACCGGTTAACACAACACACGAACCAACAGCTTCAATTGACGGCCGAGGCTCTTAGGTCGGCGTCTACGCTGGTGGTTACATGGGGCTCTGCCTGGGGCTACCAATGGAATGAGGATGGCCAATGGGTGGCCAATTGCCACAAAATTCCTCAACAACGATTCACGAAGAAGCTCATTGAAGCGCACGATATAGTGGTGGAATGGACGACTCTTCTGCAAGAGCTGAAGCGTCTGAATCCGACATTGAACGTTGTGTTCTCGATTAGCCCGGTGCGTTATTGGCGCGATGGTGCACATGGAAACCAACTGTCAAAGGCGAACTTGATTCTTGCAGCAAGCCGCTTGGCGAATGCTTTTTCATGGGTGCACTACTTTCCTGCCTACGAAATTCTGCTCGATGAATTGCGCGATTATCGATTCTATGCTTCCGATATGCTTCACCCCTCTGCGCTCGCTATCGAGTTTATCGTTGAGAGATTTCAAACGATGTTCTTCGATGAAAAAACAAAAGGCTATGTTCAGAAAGTTGAACCCTTATTGAAGTTCTTACAGCATCGGCCATTGCATATCGATGAGCACGAATGGGCCGCAAAATGCATGCAGAGGGAAGAGATGATTCTCGAATTGCTAACCGCCTCCAAATAAAAAGAGCCGCTCGTAAGCGGCTCTGTCTTTTTAGGTTTCTAACCCTCTTATTTGTGAGGAGCTACGTTCTTTTCTTCCGCGAAGAATTTGGTGCCCGGATTCACATGTATCATTACGTTGGCTCCGGCCTGTTGCAATGCTTCGTGGCTTCCTTGTCCAATCAACACGTTGTCTGCAGTCGAGAATTTGTATTGAATGGAAATCAATCGACGCTCGTTGTCGAATTGCGGAGCATAATTGAATAAAATTCCTTGAGTATTCAGGTCTTTGCGCATCTGAGCCAGTTGCTCACGGCTGGTTTGACCGCTGATGGTAACATCTACATTGTTGCTCGATTGTGCAAATACAACACTGCCGAGGCATATCATGAGTACTGTGAGAAGGTGTTTCATTCGATTGAATTTTTTATCGTTGTTGGTGCAAGTTTACGCAAAAATTCACCAACATCATCTGTGCTCATTCAATTTGGAGCTGCTGCTTCGGAGTACATTTGTCGGAAACAAAACGAATGTCAACAGCTCAACAACGCAAATTAGATTCCATCCGAAACGATCTTTTCAGCGGCGATGATGTGTTGGTCGCTAAGGCCATCTCACGCTGCGAAGAAGAGGGCGTAGCTCCTATCGTAGAGCCGCTGCTCGCATTTTACGCTTCGGGTGCTCCGACTTCGCTCAAAACACGTGTTGCGGATATGCTCGGTTCTCTCAAAGTGTCAAACGTTGAATCGTATTTTCTGCAGGCCCTTGCCAACCACGAATGGAAGCATATTCATAAAGATGTAGTAGGTTTTATGTGGAGTACAGGTGTGCAGCCGGTTGATGCAGTTGGTCATATCAGCGAATTGGCTGCTTCAGGTGATTATGCGCTAACGCTCGAGTGTTTGACATTGCTGGAAAGTATTGAAGACCCCATTCCGGAAGAGCAACTCCTGGAGGGCATTGCAGTTGTGCACCGCGCCCTGTCCGAATGTGTCGACAATGAATATAAAAAGCTCCTGAGTGAGTATATGAATGTGTTGAACTACCAGCGCTCACAAAGCGATTTAATGAGCTAAGCTATGAGTTGGATGAATGAATTTATGATCTCTGAAGAAGTGCACGCAGCACTGAACAATCATACGCCTGTGGTAGCATTGGAGAGCACCATCATTTCCCATGGAATGCCTTTCCCTGAAAATCTTGCTGTTGCTCGCGAAGTGGAGGCCGAAGTAAGAAAGCATGGCGCAGTGCCCGCAACCATCGCAATAGTGGCCGGAAAAATCTGCATAGGTCTCGAGCCCGAATCGCTCGAACGTTTTGCACTTGCTAATGGTGTCATGAAGTGCAGCCGCCGCGACATTCCTTTTGCCATCGCGCAAGGATTGAACGGTGCAACTACGGTGGCGGCTACAATGATTTTAGCCGAAATGGCGGGCATTGAAATATTCGCAACCGGCGGAATAGGAGGGGTGCATCGCGGGGCGGAAACAACCTGGGACGTATCGGCCGATCTTCCCGAATTTGCGCAAACGGCCGTTACTGTTGTTAGTGCAGGCGCAAAGGCCATACTCGACTTGCCCAAAACACTCGAGTACCTTGAAACTGCGGGTGTGCCTGTAATCGGCTACATGACGGATGTGTTCCCTGCGTTCTACTCGCGTACTTCAGCCCTTAAGGTGCCAATGTCGCTCGATTCAACCCATGATATCGCCTCGTTCATTCACGAAAAGAAACGCATGAACCTGCAGGGAGGAACACTCATCGCCAATCCGATACCTGAAGAGTTCGAGATTCCTCAGCGCGAAATTGAGCCTGTAATTGAGAAGGCAATTGCGGAAGCGATGAACAAGGGGATTTCAGGAAAGGACTTAACTCCTTTCTTACTCAAGTACTTAAACGAATTGACGCAGGGCCGAAGCCAGTTAGCCAATAAGCAACTCGTACTCAACAATGCCGCTGTGGCCGCTCAAATTGCCGTCGATTTTGCAACCATTCGAAAAAAACACGCTTTCATAGCACTTTGATATTTCCGCCAAGGGGCTTGCACTAATTATCTTCGCGCCATGTCCAAAACGTTTGAAACGCCCGACTATATTCTCACCGAAGAGAAAATTCGTCAACGTATGCTCGATGATTATCGCTTAGCGTGTATTTCCCGCGAAGCGTCGTTGTTGGGAAGAAAGGAAGTACTTACCGGAAAAGCCAAGTTCGGAATATTTGGCGATGGTAAAGAATTGGCACAAATTGCTTTGGCAAAACAATTCAAAGCAGGCGATTGGCGAAGCGGTTACTACCGCGATCAAACGCTCATGATGGCCATCGAAGCGCTTACCGTGCAGCAGTACTTTGCTGCATTGTATGCTCACACCGATGTGGAGCATGAGCCAGCCAGCGGCGGTCGACAGATGGGGGGACATTACGCTACCCGTTTTCTGAATGAAGATGGCTCCTGGAAAAATGTTGCCTCATTAAAAAACTCCTCAGCGGATATTTCACCAACGGCAGGGCAGATGCCTCGCTTGGTTGGATTGGCCCAGGCTTCGAAGCTGTATCGCAACCTGCCTGAGTTGGAGGGTTTCACTGAGTTTAGCAACAAGGGAAATGAAGTAGCCTTTGGAACAATAGGCGATGCTTCAACAAGTGAGGGCTTATTTTGGGAAAGCATGAATGCTGCTGCCGTATTGGGTGTTCCCATGTGCATGAGCGTGTGGGACGATGGATGGGGTATTTCGGTTCCGAAAAAATTCCAGACCGTAAAAGAGAGCATTTCTGAAGCGTTGAAGGGTTTTGAAAAAACCACCACCACCAACGGTATAAAGATTTTCAAAGCGAAGGGTTGGAACTATCCGGAGCTTTTGATGACCTATGAAAAGGCCGTTGCCTATTGTCGTGAAAATCATGTACCCGTATTGGTGCACATCGAGGAAATAACGCAGCCACAAGGTCACAGCACCAGTGGTTCGCACGAACGATATAAATCGAAAGAACTGCTTGCGTGGTATGAACAATATGATTGCCTCGAGCAATTCAAGAAGTTCATCATCACAGATGGCTCTGCTAACGAGAAGGAACTGGAGGAAATTCGCGAGTCGGCGCGCAAATCTGTGCGCGATGAGCAGAAGAAGGCCTGGAGTGCATACCGCGCTGATGTGGATGCGGATGTATCGAATTGCGTTGCCATGATTGAATCGATTGGAACCGAAAGTGCATTGGCAATTGCTTCCGAATTGAAGAAGTCGCTCGATCCTATACGGAAGGATGCATTTGTGGCCGGTAAGAAGGCGCTGCGACTGAACGCCCAAGCGTCTGCTGCGCCTCAGTTGGAGGCCGCTCTCACGGCCCTTCGCGAAAAATGCGGTGCACGTTATTCGGGCCTGTTATACAACGAGACGGCGGGTTCAGCACTCGCGGTTCAACCGGTTGAACCGCGCTTTGACGCACAGCCTGAGATGGTGGATGGTCGTGTAATCATTCGCGATAACTGGGATTGGGTATTGCGCAACAATCCGGGCACGCTCATCTTCGGTGAAGACGTCGGAAAAATTGGGGGTGTGAATCAAACTGCCGAAGGTCTTCAAGAAAAATACGGCGACCTTCGGGTAAGCGATACCGGTATTCGCGAGGCTACTATTATCGGTCAGGGTATTGGTCTGGCAATGCGCGGCTTGCGCCCTATCGCCGAAATTCAATACCTCGATTATCTCTATTATGCGCTTCAAATTATGCGCGATGATCTGGCAACCGTTCACTGGCGCACCCGTGGCGGTCAGCGCGCACCACTCATCATTTCAACACGCGGCCACCGCCTGGAGGGTGTGTGGCATGCGGGCAGTCCAATGGCTGCAATCATTAGCAGTGTGCGTGGTATGCACGTGTGTGTGCCTCGCAATATGACGCAGGCTGCAGGCATGTACAATACACTACTTGCTGCTCAGGAACCTGCGTTGGTGGTGGAATGTTTGAATGGATATCGCTCCAAAGAACCTATGCCCAACAACATCGGCGAATTCCGCATTCCGCTTGGAATTCCGGAGGTAGTTCGTCCGGGTAGCGATGTGACCATTGTGTCTTATGGCTCTACGTTGCACATCTGTTTGCAGGCAGCTAGTATGCTAGCCGAAGCAGGAATTCAAGCCGAGGTAATCGATGTGCGCACGTTGTTGCCTTTCGATCGCAATCACAGCATCGTTGAATCGCTGAAAAAAACCAATCGCATTCTCTTCGTCGATGAAGACGTGCCTGGCGGTGCAACTGCTTTCATGCTCAATGAAGTCATCAATGTGCAGGGAGGCTATCGCCATTTGGATGCGCAACCTCAAACGCTTTCCGCCCAGCCGCACCTCCCAGCTTATGGAAGCGACGGCGACTACTTCAGCAAGCCTTCAGCGGAGGATGTGTTTGATGTGGTATCGGGCCTGGTAGCTCAATAAGCGATCAATGTCAATTCACAAATGCATGAGTGCAAACTTCTGTGCGCATGTTCTTCTGTGCACATTGTTCTTCTATATTCGCTTCAATAGCCAATAACTATGAAGTGTCTTTTATTTTTCATTGCGTTCATTTTCTTTTTTGTGTCCTCACATGCTCAGGTATTGAAAGGGAGGGTGATAGATTCTGCCTCTGGTGAGCCGCTAGTAGGAGCAGTGGCAGGTGAGTTGAGCAGTGGAAATGGAAGCGCTACAGACTTTGATGGCGCTTTTGAGTTGAAGTTGCAGTCCCTGCCGGCCACCATTCAGGTTGCATATATTGGATATGAAGCGCAAACACTGGATGTGACGAATGTCGATTCAAGGATGGTGATTAAGCTAATCGCAAATGACCAACTTCTTCAAGATGTAAACGTCGTAAGCGATCGAATTCTCGAAAAGCAGAAACGCAATCCACTCACCGTCGAGAGCATGGACGCCATTGCCATCAAGGAAGTGCCCACCGGTAATTTTTATGAGGGCCTTGCTGCTTTGAAGGGAGTCGATATCGCCTCAGCAAGCCTTGGCTTCCGCATTATCAATACCAGAGGCTTCAACAGCACTTCGCCTGTGCGTGTTTTGCAGATCATTGATGGCGTTGACAACCAATCGCCGGGGTTGAATTTTTCCCT